>CBDUII010000094.1:0-8152 GCA_965367285.1 uncultured bacterium | reverse complement strand
GAATTTAAGAAAGATCAGGGTATTGATCTGAGTAAAGACAGTATGGCCTTGCAGAGACTGCGAGAGGCGGCGGAAAAAGCAAAAATGGAACTTTCCTCCACTATGGAAACGGAAATCAACCTGCCTTTTATTACTGCTGACGCCTCCGGACCAAAGCATTTCAACCTGAGGTTAACCCGGGCAAAATTTGAACAATTGGCAGACGATATAATTCAACAATCTCTGCAACCCTGCCATAATGCATTAAAGGATGCTGGTGTCTCCCCTGAGGATATTCATGAAGGTGTTCTTGTTGGAGGCTCCACCAGGATCCCCAAAGTGCATGAACTGGTAAAAAACCTTTTCGGTAAGGAACCTCATAAAGGTGTAAACCCGGACGAAGTTGTTGCATTAGGCGCTGCTGTGCAGGGAGGGGTATTGTCCGGTGCAGTACAGGACATCCTGCTGCTCGACGTAACTCCACTTTCTCTCGGCATTGAGACATTAGGCGGGGTAATGACCAAACTCATTGAACGAAATACCACCATTCCAACTAAAAAAACAGAAGTTTTTTCTACAGCAGCAGATAACCAGACCAGCGTTGAAATCCATGTCCTGCAGGGTGAAAGAGACATGGCGTCTACTAACAGAGCTCTTGGCAAATTTCACTTAGTCGGTATTCCCACGGCACCTCGCGGCATACCGCAAATCGAAGTGACTTTTGATATAGATGCTAACGGAATAGTCAATGTCACTGCTAAGGATAAAGGAACTGGAAAGGAACAAAAAATTACAATTACTGCTTCCAGCGGGTTGTCTGAGGATGAAATTAAAAAAATGGTTAACGAAGCTGAATCCAATGCGGAGGAAGACAAAAAACGACGGGAAGAGGTCGAAACTCACAACCAGGCTGATTCTTTAATATATCAAACGGAAAAAACATTAAATGAACATAAGGACAAACTGTCGGAAAGCGACAGGAAGCCCTTAAAAGAAGCCCTGGAAAAAGCTAAAAAAGCCTTAGAAAGCAACAATGCCGAGGAAATCAAGAAAGAAATGGAAAACTTAACACAGGCTTCTCACAAATTGGCGGAAGTAATGTATAAACAACAATCGTCAGAGCCAGCTTCCTCAGGGCAGACACCACCAGGGGCCAACCAGGGCAAGAAACCATCTGGTGATGACGTGGTAGACGCTGAATTTGAAGATTCCGGCAAAAAAGACTAAATATATTGTTTAATAAAGCACTCATTTAAGTTATAATAAAAAGTTGATTTTAGAAATATATTTGCTCACGGATTAATACGGATTTTCACGGATTTGGTTTTATTTTCTTTTTCGTGTTCATCAGTGCAAATCCGTGAGTTTTTTTTTCATAGAAATTTCTGACACAATAATTTAAAAACACTTTGTTTGTTTTATAACCTTTTTTTAAGGAGAAGGGGGATATGAACACATATAGTCTTATGGCAAAAGCAGAGGAAGTTATCCCAAACCGTTTTCTATTGTCAATAGTTCTTACCAAGCGAATAAGACAATTAAACAGCGGTTACAAGCCAAAAATAGAGGTTGAGGAAAAAACCCCTTCTATAGAAATTGCTCTAAAAGAAATCATTGAACGAAAACTTGAAGTAGTTGGTATCGATAAATCAGAAATACGGGCATAAAATTTTTCCCAAATTATGATTCAGGCTGAAAATCTTACTAAATTTTTCGGGCAGACTCAAGCCATCAGCAATGTATCATTTTTCGCGGCAAAAGGAGAAATTCTTGGCTTTCTCGGTCCTAACGGAGCAGGAAAAACAACAACAATGCGCATCCTCAGTTGTTTTATGCCTCCTACAAGCGGAAAAGCCAGAGTAGCCGGCTACTGCGTAATGAATGATTCCCTGGAAGTCCGCAAACGCTTAGGATACCTGCCGGAGAACGCTCCCCTTTACACACACATGACCACCAGAAACTATCTGCACTTTGTGTCGGAAGTTAAAGGTGTACCGGCACGTGAGAGAAACCGGAAAGTAGAATGCGTTATGGGGGATTGCGGGTTACAGAAAGTTTCCGGCAGGATCATAGAAGTCTTATCAAAAGGATACCGCCAGAGAGTGGGCATTGCGCAGGCGCTTCTTAACGATCCTGAAGTTTTAATCCTTGATGAACCTACGGCAGGTCTCGACCCCAAGCAAATTATAGAAATCAGAGATCTAATTAAAAACCTTGCAGGGGATAGAACTATTATATTAAGCACTCATATATTACCTGAAGTCAGCATGATATGCAGCAGGGTTATTATTATTAACAACGGGATAATTGTTGCGAAAGATACTCCTGATAATCTTATGGATCAGCTTCAAAAAAACACCCGAATTCATGTTCAAGTGGATGGCCCCCAACAGCAGGTTTCCGAGCAATTAGGAAATATAAAGGGGGTTGTCAAGGTGGTAAACAAAGGGTCGTCCAATGATTCTGTTTTCAGCTTTATGGTTGAAAGTGAGGGAGATATTGATATTCGAAAAACCGTCGCTCAGAAAATAGTGGAAAACAGATGGGGATTATTGGAAATAAGGCCTGTCAAAATGACCTTAGAGGATATTTTTATTAAACTGGTCACCAAGGAGACGGATTTATAAGAAACCGCTAATCACACAAATTAAATAATAATTATTGTCCGAGTGAAATTCGTGGTTTTATTAGAAAGTTATGAAAAATTCTTATTACATATTCAAAAAGGAAATGACAGCTTACTTTTACTCTCCTATTGCTTACGTGGTGATTACTATTTTCATTATTATCTCAGGTTATTTTTTCTTTAATATCATGTCCTATTACAACTTTGTTGTCTTTTCCGTTGGGATGAGGGCCGATCAAATGAGTTCACAGCTTAATGTGGTGGAATTTATTTTAAGACCTTTATACAGCAATTTAGCCATTGTCCTGTTATTAATAGTCCCTTTACTCACCATGCGGCTTTTTTCGGAGGAAAAAAAGCAAGGCACCGCTGAACTTCTTTTTACTTATCCTATTCGCGACGGAGAAATTATTATGGGCAAGTTTGGGGCTTGTCTTGCTGTTTATGCAATTATGTTGGTTACAACTTTTGTTTTTCCAATTATGATTTACTTTTTTGGCTACATGGAATGGGGACCTGTTTTTTCATCATACCTGGGGCTTTTATTAATGGGAGCTTCTCTTATCTCCGTTGGAATATTGCTTTCATCAACCACGGAAAACCAGATTGTAGCCGCTGTCGCGACATTTGGAATACTTTTGATTTTGTGGGTAATTGACGCCTCGGAAAGATTTGTAGCTCCCTGGCTTGCCGTTGTCTTAAAAGACCTCTCAATAATAAGTCATTTTGATAACTTTACTAAAGGGGTTATAGATACAAGAGATTTAATTTTTTATTTAAACTTTTCTTTCTTATTCATATTTTTAACCCTCCGTTCGCTTGAATCCAAAAAATGGAGGGGAGCGTGAAAAAGCAGCTTTCAGGGGTCAGTAGTCAGTTATCAGACAAAACTTAACACTGACACCGCTGATCCCTGCAACATACCACCTGAATTATCATGACAAAACTAACTCTTAAGTACGGTATTAACACAGGCATTGCCATTGTTCTTGTCATAGGGATAGTAGTATTCATTGAGGCAATTTCATTTAATCATCATCACCGGCTTGATCTCACCGCTTCCAAACGCTATACCCTTTCCGACCAGAGCATAAAGGTTCTGAAATCTCTTGAAAAAGACATAAAAGTCATAGGTTTTTTTAATGAAACTCAAAGGGGTGAGCAAAAGGCCTTTCATGATTTACTTGACCAATATGTTTATCAATCTTCCAAATTCTCTTACGAATTCATTGATCCGGATAAAAATCCGGGAAAAGCTAAAAAACATCAAATAACCAGTTACGGCACTACGGTTGTAAAAAGTGATGATAAGGAAGAAAAAATATTTGATACCCGGGAAGAGAAACTCACTAATGCCATTCTTAAAGTTACCCGCAAGGGCAAGAAAATTATTTATTTTTCCAAAGGACACGGCGAAAAAAATGTTGCTGATATTAACGAGCAGGGATACAGCTTCGCAAAAAAAGCTATAGAGGATTCTAATTATGAAATTAAAGAACTGGTTCTACCTGCCACAGAAACCATACCGGCAGATTCCAATCTGGTTATTATTGCCGGGCCTCAAAAGCCGATTTTAAATACCGAACTGGAAACACTCAAAAAGTATATTGAAGACGGAGGAAAAGTCTTTTTTATGATAGACCCCGGCACAGCATCAGAACTGGTTAGCTTTTTAGAAAAATACGGGATTTCTCTCAAGGACAACATTATTGTCGATAAAATGAGCAGAGTTTTCGGTGTTGACCCTTCCATGCCGGTTGTAACACAGTATGGCGACCATCCTATAGTAAAAGGTTTTTCAATCGCTACTTTTTTCCCTTTAGCACGATCCGTTAATATGACGGTTAATCCGGTCAAAGGTATAAAGGTAACCTCGCTTGTGAAGTCCAGCCCTAACTCCTGGGCTGAAACAGACATGGCTCGCTTCAAAAACGGCGAGGCCTCGTTTGAAGAAAATAAAGATATAAAAGGCCCTGTCTCTATCGGGGTGGTGGCCTCTCTCTATGAAAAGAAAGAAGAACCTGAACGTTTCAGGCACGCCTTTGATCCAAAGGAAGACAAGTCTGAAGATGATGAAAAAAAAGAAGGAAGAATCGTTGTGATCGGTGATTCTGATTTTGCGTCCAACTCCAGAATTAATATTCTTGGGAACAGTGATTTTTTTCTTAATATCATTAATTGGCTGCTCGAAGAAGAAGACTTGATTTCTATACGGCCCAGGCAGTCAACCGCCAAGGTCTTTACCCTCAGCAAAGCCCAGCAAAAAATGATTTTCTGGATCCCCCTGGTTATAATGCCCGGCCTCTTTATCCTCTCCGGTATTGCTGTTTATAAGAAGAGGAAAAACATGAAATGAATCTCAAGAAAACACTTCTTTTCTTTCTGATCTTTGCCTTCATCGGAATTTACTATTATCTAATCGAAATTAAAAAAGCAGAAAAAATAAAAGAGATTGAGATAGAAGAAAAAAGAGTTTTTTTTCCCGTAAAAAAAGAAGAAATTTCTCAAGTAACAGTTAAAATAGAAAATAAAAAAACAGTCCGCCTCGCCAAAGTAAATAATACCTGGAAAATTAAAGAACCTGTTGAAGCGGATATAGATAAAGATAGTTTCGATATATGGATCGACTATGTGGCAAAACTCCCAAAAGAACGTATTGTTGTTGAGTTAGCTGAAAATAAAGCGGAATACGGACTAGACAATCCTTCCTTTACTGTCTATGTAAAAGCGGATAATGGCAACGTCATGACTCTCGAGTCAGGAGATGAAATACCCACCGGCAGTATGTTTTATTCCAAATTAAAAAACAGAGATACTATCTTTTTGATCGCGGCTTATAACAAAGTCGGGATCGATAAAAACGCTTTTGAACTCAGGGATAAAAAGATTTTTCATTTTGAGAACAACGATGTGAAGGGAATTAAAGTGTCTACCGCGGGAGAGAATTATTCTGTTGAAAAAAAAGATGGAGAATGGCAGGTTGTAGAACCTAAAAAAGTACACGCCGATGCTGAAAAAATTACATCTTTATTACAAAAAATAAGAACCACTGATATTAAAAAGTTCATTGCTGAAGAAACACATGATCTAACTTCTTACGGATTAAACAATCCTCATTCTCAAATCACCTTCCTGATTGGAAAAGATAAGGCGCCCCATGTCCTGACGCTTGGAAAAGAAAACGCTGAGGAGAATGGGACTTTCGCTAAAACCGCGTCAAAAAACAAAGTTTTCCTGCTAAAAAAGGAATTCTTAAATGAATTCCCCTACATGGTCAATGATATCCGTGATAAAAGCATTATGTGGTTTACTAAAGACAGGATTAATAAAATTCAATTTGTTTTCCCGGATAAAACCATTACTATTGTAAAAAATGAAGAAAATAATTGGGAAATTATTGAACCGAGAAAAGCTAAAGCTGATAATTATAAAATAAATTCCCTGCTAAACGATATTATTGACAGCAAAGTCATAGACTTTATTCCAAAAAACAAGGATCAGGAGGATGCTTTTGCTCTGAAAAATCCAAGGCTGACTGTTAAGCTCTTTGAAAAAGACGACAGCGAACCTAAGACCATATCTTTTGGCGCTGATAATCAACCAAGAGATGCGGTCTATGCGGATACCGGTAGTCCTGACGAAGTCGTTCTAATTGATAATGAGTTCTTCAGTAAATTTAATATAACCGACATATCTCTTCAATACAAACACCTGTTGGTCTTAGATGAAAACAAGATCGCCCGCATACGAATTAAAACCTCAGACAAGGAATACCTTGTATCTAAAACGGAAGATAAATGGACTCTGGATAAACCTGAAAAAAAGAAATTAGAAACAATGAAAGTAAAAGAGATTCTCTGGAGTTTAGGAGATGTAAAATTTATTGACATTGCAGATGAAAGCGGCAAACCGGATTTGTCAGCTTTTGGATTGCAAAAACCTGCTATGAAAGTGAACCTGATGGATAACAAGGGAAATAACCTGGAGTCCCTCTTTATTAGCACAAAAATAAAAGACGCGGATTTGCTTTTCGCTATGACAGATAAATCAAAAACCATTTATTCTATTGAACCGAAGCTACGTGATGGAATTATAAACAGCATAAAAGCATTATTAATAAATCCGCCGCAAAGTGATACGAAGGAGAGCTAAGCAACTATAATGGAGAACAGAGAACGGAAGACAAAAGGCAGTATAAAAGAGATGAATCTTAAAATTTTATTGAACCAAAAAGCATGCAATTATGAATAATTGATTTAAAGAACCCATGGTGTCATTCCAGCATGTAGTTAGCTGGAATCCAGGAATGACCTTGTGTAATGGATGCCCGATAAAAACATTCGGGCATGAACAACGCAGAAGCATTCAGGAATGACAAGATAGGGCATAGCCTATTAACTCTGACTTGGCCCTCAGGACCAGGTTTTAAATGCTTGAATGTATGAATCAAATTTTTAAAAAATTGGTCCCGTTTTTTTGTGGTTTTCAAAATTAGGGAATTGTTATTTATTTGTTATTTGGTGTTTGTAATTTGTGGTTTTCCCACTTTTGTGCCCTGGTGTTTAGCGGCAAATAGAGAAAAATGATGACTAATAAACGAGATTATTATGAAATTTTAGCCGTCCAGAAAAACGTTTCAGAATCCGAGCTGAAAAAGGCTTATCGGCAAAAAGCCCTGCAGTATCATCCTGATAAAAACCAGGGAGACAAGGAATCCGAGGAGAAATTTAAAGAGGCCTCGGAGGCTTATGAAGTCTTGAAAAACCCGGAAAAGAGAAACCTCTATGACCGCTTCGGTCATGAAGGCTTGAAAGGGGCTGGAATCGGCTTTAGCGGGTTTGAAGATATCTTTTCCTCTTTTGGCGATATCTTTGAAGATTTTTTTGGGTTTGGAGGACGAAGCCGATCACATACAGCAGCCGATCAGGGAGCGGACCTCAGGTATGACATGAAAATATCTTTTATTGACGCGGCATTTGGAAAAGAAATAGATATTAAAGTTGAAAAAAGAGTAGAATGTTCCGCTTGCAACTCCATCGGAGCCAAACCGGGCACCGGTACTGAAACATGTTCGCACTGTCATGGAACAGGCCAGATAACCAAATCCCAGGGTTTTTTCAGCATAAGGACTACTTGCCCATACTGCCACGGACAGGGAAGAGTTATAAAAACACCATGTAAAGACTGCCGCGGTACAGGTTCTGTCCTTAAACAAAAAAAAGTCAATGTAAAAATACCTGCCGGAGTTGATGATGGAACCAGGCTGCGTCTTCAGGGAGAAGGAGAGCCGGGTAAATTTGGCGGGCCTCCTGGAGACCTTTATGTATTTCTACATACAGAACACCATAAGTTTTTTGAACGGGACGGATATGATATTTATTGTAAAATCCCAATCTCATTTTCTCAGGCAGCATTGGGATCAGACATTGAAGTCCCTACCTTGAACTCCGCACATAAGCTTCGGGTTCCTGCAGGAACACAGAATGGCACTACTTTCCGCCTTGAAGGAGCCGGCATACAGCACATTAAAGGATTTGGCAGGGGCGA
>CBDUII010000093.1:0-8168 GCA_965367285.1 uncultured bacterium | reverse complement strand
ACGGCATGTTAAGACCGATAGGAGAGTTGTTAATTACAGGCATCTGAGACGGGAAGGGCCTGATAATATTTCCACTATAATCTTTTTTAATATAATTTTTTGGATGGAGGAGTGAATCTATAATACATTCTTTTCTCAGCCTCCCGCCTATACCGCCCAGGATGGGAGCGCGAGCGCCATGACTTGCTTCTATAGTATGGCAGAGCGAGCATTTACCCTTGCTAAAAAAAATTTTCTTCCCCTGATGAACCAGATCCGCCTTAGTATTGATCAGCGATAGATCGAACTTCTCCTTCTTCGGCGGATGAGATTCCATCTGCGGGACCGAATAGGACATATAGACGTAGGCGAGCAGGATCGCACTGGAGGACGCCAAAACCATCCATAATTGGTTAAATCGTTTCGACACCCGCCGCTGCCCGGCCGGTACAGCCGGCTTTTCGACAAGAGAGACAACCCAGTGATACAAGGGCACGAAAAAGAAGTACTGTGTGGAGAAGGCAGGTTGACGCGTAGTGTTCATGGTAACCCAAACAACTAAGCCCACCAGTAAAAAATACAGAAATGTGCAGATCGCCGCCATGGTGAGCGCCTGTCCCAGGGCAGGGGAAAAAGCATGGCGGGTGGTGTCCTCCAATACCCCAAAGATATGCCAGTGGATACGGGAGGCCGAGCGGGCATATCCCATCATTGCCATCGTGAAGACAATTGTTACGGCATTGATGACCAGAACATGCTGGGACCTCACCGGCATCCTGCCCCAGATCATCTTGGAGGTTTCTTTGGCGCCCTTAAGCATAGTCGCCACAAGCGGAGTGACCGTTATCAGGACAAACAGTACTATCAGAACCTGCCATACGGAGAACTGATTTATCCTGACAATGGCCGGAACAAAGTAGCCCCAGACCCCAAGTACGATCAAAGCCACAAAGGCCACCGAAAAAAGGATGACAATAAAGACGTTGGCCACCTTCGCCCATCTCACTGTCGGCTGCTGTCCCGCGCGCCAGTAGATGAGAAAGCTTATAAAGGAAACCATAATCATCACGTTCACGGCCGTCATCTTGGCCGACATCACCCCCAGGACACCCAGGATGGGATGATGCGCTCCGCCCATCGCGCGGGCCTCCTGAAGGCTCGCCACCAGACTGTGGGGCGTCAGCCATACCATAAAACAGGCTAAGATCACCACGAGCATTAACATCATGATCTTCATGTATTTCCGGGCCCCTCCTTCCGTTCGGTAGGCCAGACCCAGCCAGAAGTAGTAATTGGCCCCCAGAAAAAGGACACCGATCAGAACAGCCTGGATGATAAACAACCAGGACAGAAATCCCCCCATCAAGGTGATCCCCATCTGCTGACTATACATATAAATTTCCCGCGCCAACCAGTACCCGGCGAAGGGAAGCGTAAGTAATCCGAACATCCCGATAAAGTTTCCGATGTAACCCATCCAATCGTACTTCTCCCGCTCTTCATCCGTCTTGGCCCCCAGATAACGGACGGCTGCATAGGCGCCGACGAGAAATCCGCCCAGGACGATGTTGGCGATAAACCGGTGGATATTGACCGGCATCCAGGTTGGATTATTAGCCGCGACCCAGGCCTTCTCCAAAGCGCCCATACTATCTGTTAGAACCATCGGGCTAGCCTGGAATGTGGCCCAGGAATTGGGCGTAATCATGACGAAGAGCGCAACGAGGTTCAGCAGGAAGCCGTAGAACAGGTGGAGACCCTTGCGATCCTTCAATTTCTCAAACCCGGACCAATACAGGTAGACAACGATTATGGACACACCGAACAGCGCCGCATACACATAGTAGGTGGGCCAAAAGATACCCGATAAGTAATTCACGAGCTTGGGATAGAGTGCGATGAGTAAAAGGAGAAAGAGGGTCCCAAGAAGCGCGGTCATTTCAAAAGCGGCCACGATCAGGTTCGTGAATTCCTTCGCCAAATCGACATACCGCTCTTCCTTTGTCATGACCCCGATGATATGGCAGATCCAGGCAAAGACCGGCACTCCTAAAACAAACCCGCCAGAGAGGAGATGGACCTGCGCTATTATCCATATAACATTTCGGCTCCCTATGATGGGAACTTCGCGGTAATCCACTTTCGCGGCCTTTTCTGCCGCGAAGAGTTCCGGAGCAAAAATGAGAACCGAAGCGAGGACCACACCTCCGAGAGCTATGAACTTCAGGAGACCTCGACACATGGGAGGCTGCCCGAGAATTGTCATTCCGGGCTTGATCCGGAATCTCATATTGTTATAAGCTCTTATAAGCCTTTCCACATTCCTCTTCTTCCAAAGAATATTAGACAAAATAATACGAGATCAACTCATCATTAAACATGCGGCGCATTTTCAAAGTACGTCGCACATCCAGTTCATCCTGCTATAAAAACTTCGTAAAACAGATCCCAGCTTTCGCGCGGGAATGATAAACAAGGATAGGATTGTCGTTTTCCTGCCCCCCCCCCTTTTGTCATTCCCGACTTTATCGGGAATCTATGAACTATTTATTACTACTTAAATGTCAATTCAAAAGGTTTTTTTACCCTGGTATGTTTCTGCAGTCTGTCGTTGTCCCATGTAGCCATGCCAAAATAATATTTCTTCTTTACATCAAACTGAACATCATTAGCCTTGTCGGCAGTGACAAGCTTTCTGCCAAACTCTAAAACCCACGCCGCCTCTTCCTCATCGTATTTCCCGGCGGCATTAACATCACCGCCGCTTCCTTTTGGTCTGGATAAAAGCCATCCAGGGATAGTGTCCCCTTTTTTAATCCTGGACATATCCAGGGGTATTTCTTCACCTTTCATAAGGTAAGGTTTGTTGTTCGGCCCTCCTTTGGGCATCCATTTTGGTTTATTGCTTGCGTTGTTTGCTACATACCCCAAGAGCTCATCACCTTTTTGGGCGGCCTGAATCCTTTTTGGCTTATCCGCCTCTTGCGCAACAGTTTTATTGGTAGAGTCCTGATACCAGTCATCGGCATATCCTAATGGGTTTGTAAGGGCAGCCTTCCACTGCCAGATGTCGGTTTTCCGGCCTGAATCAAGGAGATACATCTTATCTTCTTTCTCAGGGGAATGGCAAATTGTTGCGCATCCTTTCTGCTCGAAGGAAAACTCCTTTCCTTTTATATTTTTCTTAATTTGCGCCGCGTCTGTTATAGGCCACTGGAAGGCAAAGCGATCGGTATCCGCATCCCATTTTTCATCTATCCTCTCTTCCTGCTTAACAGTCCACTTGCTGCCGTCATAAACCCTCTGATCCATATTTACAGACTCATCCAGATCCCCTACCACCTGGATAAGGAAAAAGATCTCTTTATCGGTATAAACGGATTGAACGGTTATTTCAGGTCCGTCCTCAGCCTCAACAGCAACTTTTTTTGCGCTTTTCCATTGCGAGTCGCTACCACTGCCGTCGATTTCCGGAGCGGCGCTTACCTTTGAAGATACTATCTTGTGAGTGTCCGCAGCATAAAGAGGCTGCGTTAAAAAGCAGATAAGAAACGCCACCAAAAAACCAACCTTTAGACTTCTCATGCAAACCTCCTCCTCATATAAAATTAAAAGATTATTTATATAACAGAAAATTTAAAACTTTACAATAGTTTTTTTTATCGAGACAATCCGAGACCCTTCGCTTCACTCAGGGTGACAAAATGGGGTATTTCGCAACTATGCCTCTTTTTTTACCCTTGCAAAGACGACAAATATTTAATCAAAACTATTCCCGTTTCTTCGTCGATCTCATAAGCAGGCATTTTTGATTCGCCGTTCACTGATGCAGGATCTTTGATAACCTGCCACATTTTATGGGCATCTAATTTTGATCCAACCGCTGTTAAATCACCTCCAGTGCTGCCGCCGCGCTCGTTTATAGCATGACATCCCGAGCAGCCATATTTTTTATAAACTTTTTTCCCCATCAGAATATCCCTTCTGCTGGCTTCACCTATTTCTATTTTTTTAACAGATAAACTTTCTTTTTCCCTTTTGGCTTTGGAAAAATCTAAAGGAGGCGCATCATGCTTATGAAGAGTCCGAATAAAAGCGGCTATAGCGAAGATTTCATATTCAGAAAGTGTGTATTCCCATTGGGGCATTAGAGCTGATTTTTCTATCCCTAAACCGCCTTCTGAAATAACTTTAATTAAATAAGCGTTGTCTTTCGTCTTCATGTACGGTTTTTTTGTGTCACTGTCACGTAAGTCCCTGGGTGCGGGATCCATTTCTGCGGCCTTTACATTTGGTCCATCACCCAGACCCTTCTCCCCATGGCATTGCGCGCAATATCGCATAAAAAGCTGTTTCCCCAAGACCTCCTCTTTTTTTCCGGCAGAGGAAAAATCAGCCTGAAAAAATACCATTGATAAAACAATAAATAAACCAATAATTCTCATGCCTTTCCCCTCCTTAAAAAAATTAAAATTGAACATCTAACACTGAACATCCAACATCGAACGTTAAAGATAAAAAATTCAGAGTTCAAAGTTCGGTGTTCAATGTTCGATGTTTTATTTCAATAGACTGCTTAAACCCTTGCTGAAAAAACACGGTTTTAGACATTTATAATACAGAATCAACACTATGCAGCATTCCGATAGATTTCCTCTAATGCCTCTATGGCAATCCAGTGATTGGTATTTTGTTTACCGTCTTTTAATGTACCTATTAATTCATTTACTATTTCAGAGTCCCCGATGCTTTTCAAGGATTGAGCAATCTCCTTCCGCATCATCTCGAAGTTCTCATAATCGTATAATGATTCAAGCAAAGGTTTTACTGCTTTTCCATCTTTCAGCATGCCAAGATTTACAACTGACAACCTTCTCACCTCCCTTGAATCATCTTTTAAAGCCTCCAGCAAAACTTCCAGGGCTTTTGGGCTCCCAATTTGCCCAAGAGACCTAATGGCTGTTTCACGAATAATTGGATCTTTATCCTTTTTAATAATTTCACAAAGCAGCTCAATTGCGTCTTCATTTTTGATTTTCCCTATAGCTTCTATCGCGACAAGCCTTAGTTCTCGATTTTCGTGAGCAAGGAATGGGCTAATATTTGAAAATAACTCCTTTTTCTCTAAATTTCCAATAGAGATAATCGCCTCTCTTTCTAATTCCAAATCATCACTATCCAGTAAGGAAACTAAAGCATCTATGGACTCCGGAGTTGAAACATTTCCAAGGACTCTTGCCGCGAATATTTTTTTATACCTCTCCTGCTTAATTTTCCGGCCTTCATCTTCTTCCTCTTTTTCAGCGCTATTATTATCTTTCATTTGGTCTGTTTCTGTAACCCCTTTTTCAACATCAGCTTGATTTTCTTCCCCATCTGTTATCTCTTCGCCGCTGTCTTCAGAGATTACTTCATCATTGGTTTCTTTTTCTTCTGGCGTTTTAACTTTATCTTCGTTAGAGTTTATCTCTTTTTCAGAAGAATCATTTTCACTATCAGTTTCATCTTTTTTCTCTTCAGCATCATTAAATACTGAAATTATTATGGATATGCCTTCCGGTAACCCAATTTTTTCCATGGAAATCATAGCCGACAGGATAATTTCTTTTTCTTTACTCTCTATACATTTTTTTAATACCGCCAATGTTTCAGAGCCTCCAATTCTGGTAACAGCATGTATCGCATTAAGCCGTGTGTAAACTTCCTTTTTCCTGTCCTCTATCAGAGTAAGAAGCGGTTCCAATGCCTTTTTATCCCCAATTTTTCCCAGGGCTTTAACCGCTTCACATTGAACAGATTCATCAGACTCTTTTAGTAACTCCAGAAGAGGGTCAACCGCTGCCGGGGTTTGCAATTTTCCCAGTACTTCCGCGGTTTTCTTTCGTACCTCTCTAACAGAATCTTCAAGCATTGGAAGGAGATGTTCAACAACTTTTGGATCGTCAATTTTTGCGAACAATCCGGCAACTTCAGCCCTAACTTCTTTATCCTGATCTTTTAATAAAAGAGCAAGGGGAACAATAATATTTTGAGGGTCTCCAATTTTCACCAGAGAACCGGCAGCGCTAATCCGTACATCAGCGTTCTTATCAAGGAGGGTATTTGTCAGCGACTCAACGGCTTTGGGATTGTTTACATCTCCAAGAATACCCGCAATACGCTTACGAAGGATTTTATCCGAATCCTGAAGTAATTTAATTAATATATCAGTGGCCGCGTCATCTTTTATGCTACTCAAGGCGCAAAAAATATCATGACTGATATCCTGGGCTTCTTCATCTTTAAGATATTTAATGAGAGGGTCTACGGCCTTTGGATCTCCAATCCTGCCAAGGGCTCTAACCGCTTCGAGATGCACATCAAATTGCGGGTCAAAATCGAATTCATCCTCCAAATCCTCATCCGGTCGATATTCAACATCGTCCTCTCCAAGGGCTTCAATTAACCGGTCTACCACCTTCTTATCAGTTCTGTCACTAATCTGGCCCAAAGACCTGACAGCGGTAATAACAAGATCCCCATCAATGGCTTTTGTAACATCCAGAAGAGGCTCCACAGCGCTTTTATCCTTAATCTTGCCTAAAGCTTCAGCAACATCTATCCTAACATCCGGATCCGGATCGTTTAAACAGCCGAGCAGGTCTTTCATGGAAGAACAAACCCCTATCTCTCCAAGCGCCCTGGCAGCCGTCAACCGGGTAAGAGCAAGTTTGCCTTTCAGGCCCAATGTAATCGCTTCCGCAGCTTCTCGCTTTTTTGACATCATATTCTCTACAACAACAGGCTGTTGCCCAAATCAAAATAGAGTGAAAAAAAACTTTTTTTTACACCACCCTCTTCGCACTCCCCTCCTTGCCAAGGAGCGGATTTAGGGGAGGTTAACAAAATACATTAAATCTTATCTGACGTCAACCATTTTTTCCATCTGACGACAATTATTTTCAAAACGCTTAAACAGCATCTTTTTGAAGGCTGAAATACTTAAACCTAATCTTCCCGGGATTTTTCTTTAACCGCCCCTGGTAGATTTTTGACGGGGAGGAAAATCCGGAAAGTGGTACCGGGAGTTTTACCGCTCAAGCCAGTATCTTTTTCGATCATTTCAAGGGTGTAACTTTTTATTACTTCGATCTTTCCTCTTTCGCGGTTGAGGTCGATTGCGGAAACGTACACCTCATCCTTTTTGAGTTTCTCCGCTTCCTTGAAATAATTCCGGTTACCATTAAGCTGCATATTTTCTTTCGTTATTTTTGTTATTTTAACTTCTTTTAAATCTACACGAATTTTCTCCCATCCGTCTGTACTCAAAAATCTGATCTGGAGCAAACCATCCAAATCATTACGTATGGAATCCTCAAAATAGTCAGCAACATCTTCAAAACTTTTGTGTTCAAATAGTGAGCTTGTCGAACTATGGCAGTTTTTACGGACTTTTGGGTTATTGCGCCGCAGCTACAATCAAATAAGGAAACACCGAAATTCCTATACATGTACTTAGTTGCGTAATTTATGAAATTCGCGGTTTTATAAAAAAAGAGGGGAGCAAAAACTCCCCTCTTTATTGTGAACTAACATAGCACTTGTACGTTTATACTATGTCTCTTCTTGCAAAGGAAAATGCCCGGAATGTCTTTTTGTACGGAGATTCTCCAATCTTTTTCACTTTGCCCATACCAAGCTTGAAGCGGTACCTGTTGGTAACCCAATCAGGAACCATAGGGACAATGGCATTAACCGGCTGATGAGGATGCTGGAAGTAGGTAAAAGTAACCCCCTTTCTCACAATCGGTGTAACAATGGCAACTGCTGTAAGAGATCCCTTGGTTAGCTTGATATGGCCCTGCTTCATCAGGTTTGTGAACATGAAATCGCCGCTGAAGACAGCCTGATTATAGTTTTTTTGTATAGGCACTCTATCACAGGTGATAGCAAGCATATCACCACTCTCAATTCCCCTTGCCTTGGCGTCTTCAGGATGAATTTCAAGGAAGTTTTCCGGGAATCGCTGGGTAATATAAGGCCGGCGGAACATATCATCAAAACCGGTCTGCCATATCTCATTGATACGGCCGTTGGTTACCCATAGTTCATCTCCCTTTGGCTTCCACCAGTCATAGAAGTCGGAAAACTGGCTCCACGGAGATTTCAGCAGGTTCAACTTACCGGTCTGGGATTTAAATTTCAATTCC
>CBDUII010000092.1:0-8237 GCA_965367285.1 uncultured bacterium | reverse complement strand
CTCCCTTTAACGTAGGCGCCAATATTAATCAGATCTTCCGATTCCTTATAAGTCGCCATAATCTCTATCAACCGGTTTGCCAGGGCCAGATGTTCATCGGACACTACGTCAATCATAAGCCTGCTGACAGAATCCAAAAGGTTAATTGCAGGATAATGGTTTTGAGCCGCCAAATCTCTGGACAAAACAATATGTCCGTCAACAATTGAGCGGACCGCATCAGATATGGGCTCCATCAAATCATCCCCTTCAACAAGAACGCTGTATATCCCTGTAATGCTTCCTTTATCTTTCATCTTCCCGGTTCTTTCCAGGAGTTTCGGCATTAAAGAGAAGACCGATGGTGTAAACCCGCGCGTTGTAGGGGGTTCGCCGGCTGCCAGCCCTATTTCCCTTTGCGCCAGAGCTACACGTGTAACTGAATCCATCATTAAAATCACATCTTTTCCCATATCCCGGAAAAATTCAGCTATGGTTGTCGCTAAAAACGCCCCTCTAAGCCTCACCAGAGGCGGCTGATCCGAGGTAGCCGCTACCACAACCGATCTTTTAAGTCCTTCTTCACCAAGACTTGTTTCAATAAATTCACGTACTTCTCTCCCCCTTTCTCCCACCAAAGCTATCACGCTTACATCTGCCGAGGTATTACGAGAAATCATACCCATTAATATACTTTTACCCAGTCCGGTTCCCGACATAAGCCCGACCCGCTGGCCCTTTCCAAAAGTTAAAACTCCATTAATGGCTTTTATTCCAACATCAATGGGTTCGGTTATCCTTCCCCTCTGCATCGGATTGATCGGTTCTGGAAAAAGAGGATAATGTGTTTCAGGTAATATGGGACCTTTCCCATCAATAGGGTTTCCCAAACCATCCAGAATCCTTCCCAACATACCTGTCCCTACCCCTACGGTTGATTTCCCCTCTCTAACAACAATCTTATCACCCGGCATAATGCCCCGCATATCGCCCAGGGGCATGAGAAGAATTTTGTTGTCTCTAAATCCAATTACTTCCGCTTGAAGAGAGGGAACCTTTGAGTATTTAGAAAAAATATCACAGGTTGTCCCTATGGATGTCCCCGGTCCCTTTCCTTCAATAACAAGCCCAACAATTCGATCAATACTTCCGCTGACTTCTATACCATCTCTTTCTTCTAAAACGTTTTTGTATTTTTGAAAATCAATACAGACGGTCATAAGTTATTCTCCGTTTTCCTTTTTTTCTATTGAAACGTCCTGCTCTTTTTTTAAATGTTTTACTAACTCATCAAATTCTTCCTCTAAAGTCGCCCTGATAGAACCATATGTAGTATCAATAATACACCCCCCTTTAGTTATAGAGATATCCTCTTTAAAAGAGACTTGCGGGATATCTTTGAATTCATCTTTTAATTTGGGTTTGTTCTGGAGCACATATTCCATGTCTTCCGGATTAATACGAATGATAATTTGCTCCCGCCCCAATATTTTTTTAGTTGCCGATTTGATTACGCCAAGGATTACATCATTTTTAATTCTGACCTCATGGTGGATCACGCGTTGCGCAAGGAAAACAGCTAACTCCAAAATTTCTTTTTCGGATTTAATGAAAAGTTCTTTTTTATACTCAATAAACTCATTTATCTTTTGTTGAAACATTTCAATGACAGGTTCCAATTTTTTCCTGCCATCCTCAAAAACCTTTTTCTCTCCTTTTTCATAAGCGGATTTTTCTATTTCAGAAACCTTTTTTTTGGCCTCTTCTATTATAATGTCGGATTGCTTTTTAGCCGCTTCTAAGAATCTTTTTCCTTCAATCCTTTTTTCCTGGCCATAAACCAGGGAGAAACCTCCTTCTTTTCCTTTCTTAAATTTAACCTCTTCCAAGTTTTTAAAGTCATATTTTTCCCCTTCTGTTTTGGAACGCTTGAAAACCTTATCGCTTTTTAGCTTAGTATATTGAAATACCTCTACCATTTATACCAGTTCCTCTCCGCCGCCGCCGATTACTATTTTCCCTTCGTCTTCCATTCTCTTAACAATCGAAATAATATTTTTCTGAGCCTTTTCCACTTCGCTCAGGCCCTGCGGCGGCAATTCTTCAAGTTCCTCTCCTAACATTTGTGATTCCCGGCGTGCCGTGTTGCCACATATTTTATCTTTTATTTGTGCACTGGCGGTTTTCAATGCCATTAAAAGTTCCTGTTGCGGAACTTCTTTTAGTACCTGCTGAAAAGCCCTGTCATCCAGCTTAATGAGATCAGCAAAGATAAACATCAGGTTTCGAATATTTTCAGCTAAATCAGGATTGATCTCTTCTATTTCGCTAAGAATACTACTCTCTGTAGCGTGATCCAACGTGTTCAGTATTTCGGCGACTGCGCTAACGCCTCCGATCTTACTCCCTTCCACAGCACCGGTAGCGGAAAATTCCGCCTGAAGCGCCTCATCCAGGTCTTTAACAACTCCCGGGGCAATTCGCTCTATAGCGGAAAGCCTTAAAACAACTTCACTCCGAACTTTTTCAGGCAACAACTTGACAACATCCGCTGCCTGCAAAGGATCCAGATGAGCAAGTATAATTGCTGCTGTCTGCGGATGTTCTTTCTTCAAGAAGTTAACAATTGTTTTCGGGTCAAGCAGCCTGAGTGTATCCAGTCCGCCTCCTAATTCTTCTCCCGGCGCGGCTATGTTATCCATGATCTCAGCGACTTTTAAGGGATCCATCCCTTTCATCAGGGCATTTTTTATAAAATCTTTACCGGCTACCGTTAAACCTGCCTTTCCGGTCATCAGATCTTCATAGAATTCCATGGATACCTGGTCCATGGTATCAGAGTCCACATTGCCCAAATAGGTCATATAGTTTCCAAGACTCTGTACTTCCTTGTCATCTAATCTTGTTATAATATCCGCGGCAATATCTTCTCCCAATGATATGAGCAGCACCGCGGCTTTTTCCGGCCCTGTTAATTTAGCCATTTTTTATCTCCTCTCTTTGAGCCATTTTCTCACAAGCTCGGCAGTATGCGCAGCATTATCTTGGGCATACTCCAGAACTACTGCTCTATAATCCTCTTTTTTCTTTATTTTCTTAATCTCCTTTGTTTTTTCTTCTTCCTCTTCCTCTTTTTCTCCTGGCATTCCCGGCACCATTTTCCCTCGCACCATTCTCACGCCTGGAACCATCATCATCCCTTCGCCGGCTGCAGTGCTGAGCCAGTTAATTAAAGGTTTAATTAGCATTACAAATAACAGGATTATAAAAATTGCCGTTACGCCATGACGCGCGATTGAAATCCATAACTGTGCTTTTTCAGCTTTTTCCAGGGCAATTTTTTCTTCTTTGACTTTAGATATATCAAAAGCTACATTAACGACCTCAATTTCATCCCCTCTATCTTCATCGTATCCGACTGCCCTTTCCACAATCTTTTTATACTGCTGCATTTCTCCCGCGGTTCTGGGTACATACTTGCTATCTTCATCATAAGTCCCGTCTATCATAACTGCAACAGAAAGTTTTTTAATTTCACCCACCGGGTTAATGGTACGTTTGGTTATTTTATTAATTTCATAGTTTATCGTTTCACTGAGTTTCTCACTTTTTGCAGGCGTAGCACTCTGGGATATCTGAGCCGCGTTTCCGCCTGGTTGATTTGCCGCAGCTCCCACGATACCACCCACCGGAGTAGATCCTACAGTACTCTCTTCACTTCTCTGTTCGCTCCGGGCTACCTGGCTCTCCGGGTCATATATTTCTTCAGTTTGCTCAGTTTGCTTAAAATTAACATCAGCGGATACTTTTGCGGTTATTTTTTCCCGCCCGAGCACACTGCCAAGCATTGACAATATCCTGTTTTCAATTATGTTTGCGACACTCTGCTTAAATTCAAGCTGGTTTGAAGTCATCATTGCTATTGTACTGTGCTCCTCGCCGCCCGCTAAGATATTTCCTTTCGTATCCACAATAGTTACATCCTCAGGGTTCAACCCTTCAACACTGCTGGCAACTAGATGAACGATTCCCTGCACCTGTCCCGGAGATAAACGTCTCTTTAACTTTAAAACCACAGAAGCGGTTGTTTTCCTTTCGTCTTCCAGAAAAACTGACCTTTTCGGCGCCGCAATATGTACCCGGGCGCTATCCACAACATCCAATGAATTTATTGTTCTTGTTAACTCCCCAGTAGTAGCCCTCATTAAATTTAGCTTTTGTATAAACTCAGACATTCCTAAGGTAGTTTTATCAAAAATTTCAAATCCAACTCCCCCGCCTCTCGGTAAACCTTCACTCGCTAATTGGATTCTCAAGTCAAAAACATCTCTGGCAGGAACTAAAATAGCGGTTTCGCCGGCGGCAATCTTGAAATTTATCTTACGCTCTTTTAGTTGAGCTGCAATTGCCCCTAAATCCTCAGAAGAAAGCTTGGAAAAAAGAACTTCAAAGTCTGGTTTTCGGGTTTGCACGGATAATACTATAAGGCCGGTCAGAACCAATGCCCCGGCAACCATAAGAGCGATCTTCTTCCCGGTGGGAAGATCCATAAAAAATAAAGCTGCATTTGCAAATAGAGAAACGATAGACTTAAACATAATTAATTAGCAATTAACAGTTAACAATTAAATGCGACTTCTATTGAACTTGAACATATTGGTCGCATTTACCCTGAGCGGAGCGAAGGGTCTTCTTAGAAGGATCCTTCGTCGTTTTCCTCCTCAGGGTAAATAAAACCAATGTTAAACTGCAATATTGGTTTTATTTACCTCCCAAGTTCAAGAGCTTTTAGAGCAAGGCTTTTAGAAGCATTTATCGCTGTAATATTGGCTTCGTAACTTCTTGAAGCAGACAACAAGTTGACCATCTCCTGCATCAAATTAATATTTGGATAGGCAACATACCCCTGTTCATTGGCATCAGGATGATTCGGCTCATAAACCATTTTGGGAGCGCTCTGATCCTCTACTATATCGGATACTTTTGCTTCTTTAAGCTTCCCGTTCAAACTATTTGTTAACTCCTGTCCAAATTTATTTTTTGCGTCTGTTGCTGACACAATAACTTCTTTTTTTCGATAAGGACCCCCTTCAGGCGTTCGTGTGGTATTCATGTTTGCAAGATTGCTTGCTACAACATTCATCCTGGTCCTCTGAACATTTAATCCCGAAGTGCTAATCCTGATAGCTGTCAAAAAATCCATTGATTTCTCCTTAAAAAAATAATTTGATTTATAATAAAGCAACTAATGTGCCAGTGGAAAATACCAAGAAAACGAAACATGAACTGCGATAAAAATCAAATAGTTATACCCCCCCCCTCTTAGTTCCCTTTTATATCCGGTTCCACTCCAAAATAGTCATAATTTTGACATTATCCCCAGACGACTATTTCAAAAACTCCAAATACTTCTTTTCCCAATCCATTAAATCTATTTCCACCTGGGCCACTCTCTTCAGGATTTCATTGTCCGGCTTTTCTTGAATTTCTTTTAACGCTGTCTTAGCATTCTCGCCCTGCTTAAGAACATCATAACTTTTTGCAATAATATATTGAGCTAACGGAACTCTGCTGTCATTTGGATTTTTTTCAATGGCTTTTTTATACATCCGGACAGCTTTTGAATAATTTTTAATTTTAAAATTACCCTCGCCAACTTTAAAATAACTGTCGACAATATATGAAGGGATTACCTTCTCCCCTATCGCAGGAGAATAAATTTTAATACTATGTTGAAAACGTTTTAAAGCCGCACTGTACTTTTTCTGTCGGTAATATGAATCGGCAAGAAAGTAATAGCCTTCAGAGGCGTTGCGGACTTCAGGAAAACGCTTTAAAAGCCTTGTATACGCTGTCACCGCCTTTGCGTATTTGCCTTGATTATAAAGACTGTCTGCCAATAATCGCATAGCGTCTTTGGCATGTTTGCTTTTTCCAAACCGCTTAATAAATTTTCTCATAGAATCTTCTGCTTTTTTATACTCTTTTTTGGCAAAAAATGTCTGGGCAGTTTTTACAATTAATGGTTCTCGTAAGACCCCTTTTTTATCCTGATCTTTTACTTTTTTATAATTGGCAAGCGCCAAATCATTAAGCCCAATAGCCTGATAACTTTCTCCAATACGGAATAATGTTAAAGGGTTATCAATATCTTCCAGGAAGGGACTCAAATTTTGGTGATAGGTAGCTAAGACCGGCAAATACCCTTGTTGATTATAGTAGGCATCAACCAGTTTATAAAAAGATTCGCGGATAAGCGCGTAAATATCTTCTTTAATCTCCGTATCAGGGAATGCGGCTAACAATTCCTTGTATTTATGAATGGCAGCGGTATAGCTCTTTTCTTTCGCAAGAGTTATTCCTTCCCTTAACATGGCCATTTGGGCCAGATTAGTCCGCGGGTACTTTGCAGAAACGTCTTTATAGGTTTTGACAGGGTTATAAAAAGAATCATAATTAAAAATCAAATTATTAAATCTCATGGATGGATTTAAGATACCAAAATCTGCTATTCGGACAAGGCTGTAATCAGCCTCTTTGCTGTCAGGTTTTCGAACAAAAGTCTCTTGAAAAACTTTCGCGCTTGCTTCATTGTTTTGTGCCATACGATAGATTTCACCAATCCTGTTTAAAGATTTGGGAGTGAGTTCATGATCAGGATACAGGTTTACCAGCTTAAATAATTGAGATTTTGCCTTTTCTCCTTTTCCAAGCATAAAATAGCTTTCTCCGATATTGTGAATCACTTCCGGGTGAAACTGCGCGTAACTTGGCCACTTTTCAACAGCATCCTCATAGATTTTAATAGACTTTTTATAATCTTTATTGGAAAAATAAAAATTAGCTATCTCAAAAGTTGCGTCACTGGCTTCCTGGCTTTCCGGGTTCTTCTTTACCACTTTCAGGAGTTCTTTATAAGCGAATTCAAAATCTTTTTCATCCATAAGAATCTGCGCCCTGCGAAGCTGCGCCCTCAGCGCATAACGCCCTTCAGGAAATTTATCCATTATAATCTTAAAGTGAGCCCTGGACTCCATCTTTAAGCCCATCCTGTTATACACCTCCGCCTTTCTGTACAAAGCCATATCCTCATATTTTGTGCCGGCAAACATCCCTAAAGCCAAATCGAAAGAATCAATAACCGGCTGCAATCTCAGGTTTTCCTTATCTGCTGTCAATATCCTGTATTTCGACTCAGCCATGAGAAAGACAGCGTCTTTCCTGTATTTACTTTTTGGGTACTTATCAAAAAAAGCTTTAAACTCTTTTTTCGCCTTTACATAATCCTTCTCTTTCCCTTCCTCTTTAGCCTGGTATATTTTTAATGCCTTAAAAAAATCCTCTCTCCCGTCTTCAAGGCGTTTCGTAAGAATAATTTCAGATTCTTTTGCCAATTTTTGCTTGTTTTCCTCTATAGCAACCTTTTCTTCTTCTCTTTTTACAGCTCCTTCCGCGGCTTTCAAAGTATCCTCTCCCGCTTTTTTCTCTGTCTCTAATTCAGCCCTCCCCTTCTTTTTTCCCGCTTTAGCAAACTTAAAGTCCCTATCCTTAAAAACCACTTGAGTCTTGTTTTTGATATCAAAGACTACCCTTGGCGGATTTTCCATCGGCATGTGGAAAAACGTGTTTTTAGTGAAATTCACCTTAATGTCAAACCGCACTTCTCCTGAAGCGGTTTCTGCCATATTAATGCCCGCAATACGTTTATCTGATATGATTTTATCTTTTATTTTTTCGGATAGGGTCGAATTTTCAAATAATATAGAAATAATGCCTTTTTTAAAATTCGGGATAATCCTGTAATGAACGTTTTTATCCAGCTCAAAAACTACCCTCGTATACAGTGGATGAGGGGCAAATCGAACATTATTCACCTTATTGATTTCATGATCAATTTGAGCAAACCCCTCAGAACTGAAACCCCACAAACCAAGGAATGCGACAAGAATCAAAACGAGATGTTTTAAAGATAAAGTAGATTTTTTATGTTTGTATGTCATATCGCTTTAAATGGCTAATTGATTGTTATATTTATATTTTCTCCAATGGTAGGCTCTCCGAAAATACGCATCTCATGAAAAAGGTTGGTAGTAACCCATGCGAATGGATTTAATTTAAGCCGATTCTCATCGGCTACTACGAACTTATACAAATTAACAATCGTTTTCGGACGGCCTGAATAAAAATAAAAACAAATTCCTCCAGGTTATTTATGCCCTTCCAAGGTACTTTTTTTGGCACTCTTTTCCAACGAATCA
>CBDUII010000091.1:0-8348 GCA_965367285.1 uncultured bacterium | reverse complement strand
TTGCAATGGAAAAGGAACTGCGCTTTGCTATCAGGGAAGGCGGCCGCACTATAGGAGCGGGTGTTGTTAGTGAAATTACTAAATAGTACTTTATACTATTACACTGTAAAAACTTGTTTTTTGAAGAAGTTTTTTTGATGGTTCTTCAGGACGGAAGCCTTATTTGGTTGCGGCAACTTGCCGCTTTATACTTTTAACCACAAATAACCACAAACTTTTAATTATGAGAGACATTATTACATTATCATGCACTGAATGTAAGCAACGAAACTATACTACAACAAAAAACAAAAAACAAATGACCTCCCGGCTGGAATTACAAAAATACTGTCGTTTTTGTAGAAAACATACCTCTCATAAGGAGATCAAATAATCGTGTAAAAAGTAATAGGCCAGTAGCTCTAACGGATAGAGCGCCGGACTCCAAATCCGGATGTTGGGGGTTCAAATCCCTCCTGGCCTGCCATTTGAGATTATTGGGAGTACAGTTGACCTGATGTGGTAATAATAAAATATACAGAGCTAACCCCAGCTTTGCCAATCCCATTACCTGTCATTTCTCACAAAAGTGAGGTTATAAAAGAAGGTGCCAAAAGATGAATAAGTATTTAAAACAGACAACTGCATTTTTGACAGAAGTAAAAACTGAAATAAAAAAGGTCAGTTGGCCCTAACGTAAAGAAACGACAGGCGGGACAGTTGTGGTATTGATTGCGGTCTTCATTGCAGCTTCTTTTTTGGGTGTTGTAGATATAAGTCTTTCAAAAATAGTAAAGGTATTAATTCAATATTAATTTAGAGTAAAAGGGTACATGAGTAAAGGGGTTAATGGGATAAAATCTAACTCCTTCACTTTGCCCATCTACCCATTAACTTGATTAGCGAAAACATAATGACTTTAGGATGGTATGTTGTCCATACTTACTCCGGATGTGAACAAAAAGTAAAATTAACTCTTGAAGAGCAATTAGATCGTTTAGGCCTTCGAGAGAAAGTTGCAAAGATAATGATTCCAACGGAAGATATTATAGAAGTTAGAGGTGGAGCAAAAAAAATATCTTCTCGAAAGCGTTATCCAGGGTATATTTTCATTCAGATGGATATGGACGAAGACATGTGGTATATGGTGAAGAATATCCCGAAGGTAACGGGGTTTTTGGGGGGGAAGAATAAACCGACTCCAATTTCTGAAGAAGAGGTAAATCAATTAATAGAACAATTAAAGTCAGATACAGCGAAGCCTAAACCAAAGATAATGTACATACATGGAGAAAGTGTTCGTGTTATTGACGGACCTTTTGCAAACTTTAATGGGGTAATTGAAGATGTTAACCCTGATCGAGGAAAAGTAAGAGTAATGGTAAGTATCTTTGGGAGATCAACGCCGGTTGAGCTGGAATTTACCCAGGTTGAAAAAGTTTAGGGAAAAAATGGCTAAAAAAGAAATTAAAGGTATGATCAAATTGCAGGTTTCTGCCGGGAAAGCCAATCCATCGCCCCCGGTAGGTCCGGCATTGGGACAGCATGGAGTTAATATTATGGAGTTTTGTAAGGCTTTTAACGCTCAAACTCAAGGGAAAGAAGGAATGATCATCCCGGTTGTCATAACTGTTTACAGCGACAGGTCTTTTTCTTTTATCATGAAGTCGCCACCAGCGTCAATTTTGCTGAAACAAGCAGCCGGAATTGCTAAGGGTTCATCCGAGCCATCTAAAAACACTGTAGGACAGGTTACCAAAGATCAGGTAAAAGAAATAGCAAAGACAAAGAAAGAAGATTTAAGCGCGGTTGATTTTGAAGGAGCTATAAAAATTATTGAAGGCACTGCCAGAAGTATGGGAATAAAAATAACTTAATTATGCCTAAACACGGAAAAAAATTTAGACAAGCAACACAGCAAGTTGAAAAAGAAAAAATGTATTCTTTAGCTGAAGCCGTCCAGCTTTGCCAGAAGGTTGCCTTTGCCGGATTCAATGAATCGGTAGATATTATTGTCAAATTAGGTGTTGATCCACGTCATGCGGAGCAAAATATAAGAGGAAGTGTTGTCCTCCCAAAAGGAACAGGTAAAACAGTTAAGGTATTAGTTTTTGCAAAGGGCGAGAAAGAAAAAGAGGCAAAAAAAGCCGGGGCTGATTTTGTAGGCGCGGAAGACTTGATAAAAAAAATTAGTGATGGATGGATGGAATTTGAGAGGGTGGTTGCGACGCCTGACATGATGGGACTGGTGGGAAAGCTGGGTAAAGTCCTTGGTCCACGCGGCCTTATGCCAAACCCTAAGTCAGGGACGGTAACCATGGATTTGGCTCGTGCAATCAATGAAATAAAAGCTGGAAAAATAGAATTCAGGGTAGATAAGGCAGGAATTATTCATGCCCCCGTCGGTAAAATCAAATTTTCTTCTGAAGATCTTGTGGAAAACATAAAAGTTTTATTGGGGATATTGTTACGATTAAAACCAGCATCAAGCAAAGGGCAATATATCAAAAAAATTTCAATTTCGTCTACTATGGGAGCAGGTATACCTGTAGATAATTCCCAGGTTGATAAAATGATTGCTTGAAATTTGTCATTGGTCACTGATTAATTGCAAATAACAAATGACTGCTGACTTATGACCAATAACCAGTAACTGAAAAGGGGGAGATCTAAATTTCATTAACTAAAGAGTTAAAGAAGGAAAAAATAGCGCAACTGAACGAAAAGTTTTCAAAGACCAAAGCAGCGGTATTGGCTGATTACAGTGGTATGAATGTAAAAGAAATGGAGACCTTAAGGGCTGGATTTCGTAAAGCTTCTATAGATTGCCAGGTGGTCAAAAATACTTTTGCTGTCAGGGCTGCTCAGGGAACTTCGTTTGAAGTAATTTCCAAAAAGTTTGTTGGACCGGTTTCAATTGCCTTTAGTTATGATGACGTTGTAGCGCCCGCAAAAATCATCTCTGAATTTAACAAAAAAAATAATGACAAGCTGAAAGTTACCGGCGGACTCATAGAAGGAAAAGAAGGAACCCCAGATGAAATAAAAAAAATAGCTGCTAGTGCATCGAAAGAAGTATTAATAGGGAGAATAATGGCCGGCATGCAATCACCTGTAAGAGGATTTGTAGAAACACTCAATGGTGTGATAAGAAATTTTGTGGGTGTATTAAGGGCGATTAAAGATAAAAAAGAGGAAACCAATAAATAAATCATGGTTGTTGGTTAATTGTTATTAGCTAATTTAATGTATAGGATTTTTGAGAAAGTTAGCCAGATGGCCTAACTTGAGTGACAAACAACCAGTAACGAATAACTAAAAACTAAATGTATAACATTTTAAAGAAAGGAGGATCAAATGGCTGTGACAAAAGAAGATGTAGTATCGTTTATTGATAATATGACAGTGTTGGAAATGTCGAAACTCGTGAAAGAACTGGAAGACAAATACGGTGTAACTGCTGCAGCGCCTATTGCCGTAATGCCGGAGGAAGGTGGAGGAAAGCCTGCGGAAGAGGAAAAAACAGAATTCAGTGTCATCCTCTTATCTTTTGGGGATAAAAAAATCCAGGTAATTAAGGTTGTTCGTGAAATTACAGGATTAGGCTTGAAAGAAGCAAAAGATGCAGTGGAAGGAGCTCCGAAAGCTGTCAAGGAAGGAATTAAAAAAGAAGAGGCGGAAGAAATCAAAGAGAAACTTGAAAAAGTAGGAGCAAAAATAGAAATCAAATAATAACGTATATGAGGTAATTATACATGCAAAATGTTGTTAAAGTAGAAAGACTTATGCCAAGAAAAAGAAAAGACTTTACCAGTCTGCCGGAAATCATTGCTATCCCTGATTTGATTTCGGTACAAAAAAACTCCTTTGCGGATTTTTTGCAGTTTCATGAACACCCCCAAAAAAGGAAGAAAAGAGATTTGGAAGGGCTTTTTGAAGAAATTTTCCCGATTTCCAACTTGAATGGAACCGTAGGTTTAGAATATTTGGGATATGAAATCGGTCACTGGGAGTGTGGTTGCGGTGAATATAAGGAACTTGGTGGCAATGGTGTAGTGTGCGAAAAATGTAAAAAAGCTGTTAGTTATAAAGGAAAATTAAACATTGATGAATGTCGCCAAAAAGGCATGACTTTTGCTAATCCGCTTAAGTTAAAAGTTAGACTAATCCTTTATGATAAGGAGAGAATAAATTGTCGGTCTAAAAACAGTGATAGCCCTATAGGAAAAATCCTCGCTGAAACAGTAAAGCACCCCAAGAAAAACTACACTCTTTTTCTTCATGGAACGAAAATCACCAGGGATGTTTTGTCTACCTTAAAAAATTCCGACATCGAAGAAGTTTTGATTAAAACTGTAAAAGATATAAAAGAACAAAAAATATATATAGGTGAAATGCCGTTGATGACGGAAAAAGGCACATTTATTATTAATGGAACAGAAAGAGTTATTGTTTCGCAAATGCATCGATCTCCCGGCACGTTTTTTAGTCATGATAAGGGAAGAACCCATTCCAGTGGGAAAATACTATATTCCGCAAGAATCATTCCCAACCGTGGTTCCTGGATAGATCTAGAATTTGATGCTAAAGATATTTTGCATATTCGTATAGATCGGAAAAGAAAACTTCCCGCAACAATTATTTTAAGAGCCCTTGGTTTGTCTACTGTAGAAATATTAAAAAGCTTCTATGAAATCGAAAAAGTTCGCTATGACCCTGGGAAAGATAAATATTTAATGAACCAGGAAAACTTGTTAATTGGGATTCGGGTAAAGGAGGATATTGTTGATAAGGAAAGTGATGAGGTTATAGTTAAAGCATCTAAGGTGGTTACTAAAGGCGCTATCAAAAAAATTAAAAAGCTTGAAAAATCTAAATGGATAGCAATTAATCCGGATGACCTTGTTGGTAAAGCTATTGCAGAAGATGTGGTAGATAAAAAAACAGGTGAGATTCTTTTGGAAGTGAATTCTATTATTCAAGAAAGTTCACTATCGACAATTTCTCATCATAAAATAAAAGAGTTTTCTATTCTTCATATTGATGAACTGAGCATTGATTTCTCTTTAAGAGATACTATGGCTTTGGAAAAAGCCCGAACTCAGGAAGAGGCTCTTCGTGAGATATATAAACGGTTGCGGCCAGGAGAACCACCAACTACAGAAATAGCAAAAAATCTTTTTAAGAACCTGTTTTTTGATCGAAAACGATATGATTTGGCGGGAGTCGGACGATTAAAACTAAATGAGAAATTAAATCTGGATATTCCGCTGTCAACCAGAGTACTTACTAAAGAAGATATTGTAGCTGTTGTCAGGTATCTTCTTGATCTCCGAACAGGAAAGGGTTCTATCGATGATATAGACCATTTAGGAAACAGGAGGGTTCGTTCGGTTGGGGAATCCCTGGAAAACCAGTTTCGCATCGGACTGGTCCGAATGGAACGGGCTATCACCGAAAGAATGAGCATGCAAGATGTTGAGGAATTAATGCCTCATGACGTAATTAACTTTAAACCTATCACTGCGGCTCTCCAGGAGTTTTTTGGAAGCAGCCAGCTTTCACAATTTATGGATCAGACAAACCCTCTTTCGGAAATTACTCATAAACGGAGACTCAGTGCCCTTGGCCCGGGAGGACTAACGAGAGAACGTGCCGGGTTTGAGGTCAGAGATGTTCATCCAACTCATTACGGTCGAATTTGCCCCATAGAAACACCGGAAGGTCCCAATATCGGATTAATATCGTCATTAAGCATCTATGCCAGAATCAACAAGTACGGGTTTATTGAAACCCCCTACCGTAAAGTTGTAAATGGGATTGTAACTAATGAAATTAACTTTCTCAATGCGAGTGAAGAGGAAAAGTATGTGATTGCCCAGTCTAAAGCACCTCTGGATAGCAAAAATCGTTTCATTAATGAGTTTATATCTGTTAGAGCTGCCGGTAATCTGCTGATGGTACCGGCAGCCAAAGTGGGCTATATGGATGTATCACCAAAGCAGTTAATTAGCGTAGCGGCTTCTTTGATTCCTTTTCTTGAGCATGATGACGCTAACCGTGCCTTGATGGGTTCAAACATGCAGCGGCAGGCGGTTCCTCTTTTAAGAACAGAAGCTCCTCTCGTGGGAACAGCAATGGAAGGCATTGTTGCCAGGGATTCAGGAGCTGTAGTGTTGGCAAAAACTTCAGGAGAAGTTATTAGTGTTGATGCTTCACGGATCATGGTCAGAAATGAAAAGGATGGGGAAATGTCTGCTAAAGCCGATTCAACAGTGCAGATTTATTCTTTGCGAAAATTTCAGCGTTCGAATCAAAATACCTGTATTAACCAAAAACCAATTGTTCGCACAGGCATGAAAGTTAAGAAGGGAGATGTTATTGCTGACGGTCCTGCCATAGACAGGGGAGAGTTAGCGCTTGGAAGAAATGTCCTGGTCGCTTTTATGCCATGGAAGGGTTATAACTTTGAGGATGCTATTGTTGTTAGTGAAAAGCTTGTTAAGGAAGATATATTTACCTCCGTTCATATAGAAACATTTCAGGTTGAGGCGAGAGATACCAAGCAGGGAAAAGAAGAGATTACTCGCGATATCCCTAACATTGGAGAGGAGGCATTAAAGGATCTGGACGAAAGTGGAATTATTCGAATAGGTGCTAAGGTTAAGCCTGATGACATCCTGGTAGGAAAAATAACACCTAAAGGAGAGACCCAGCTTAGCCCTGAAGAAAAACTGCTTAAAGCAATTTTTGGGGAAAAAGCCGGTGATGTAAAGGATACTTCGCTGCGTGTTTCACCAGGAATAGAAGGCATCGTGATTGATGTAATAGTTTTTTCCAGAAAAGGGATTGATAAGGATTCTCGCTCACTAACTATCGAAGAGGAAGAAATAAAACGTATTGAAAAAGACTATTCAGATGAAATTAAAATCGTAAAAGAAGAACGGGATAAGAAAATTAGAAGTCTACTTTGTGATAAAACGTCGGCTAATCAAGTTACCCATTCAAGAACCAAAAAAGTAGTTATTCAGAAAAAAAAGAAAATCACAGAGGAAATGCTGTTTTCTTTAAAAGATGATGATTTGCTTCGAGTTAATATTCTTAATGAGTCTATACAGGACGAAATAAGCGAAACACATGAAGTGGCAAAAGATCAAATTCATGCTTTAAAAACCGTGATGAATGAAAATATTGCCAAACTTCGAAAAGGAGATGAACTGCCCCCAGGTGTTATTAAACTTGTCAAAGTATCTATTGCAATGAAAAGAAAGCTCTCTGTTGGGGATAAAATAGCAGGCCGGCATGGAAATAAAGGAATTGTTTCTATAATAGTTCCTGAAGAAAATATGCCGTATTTGGGTGATGGGACGCCTATTGAAATTATTTTAAATCCTTTAGGAGTTCCATCCAGAATGAATTTAGGACAGATTTTAGAAACAACTCTGGGATTAGCCGCAAAAAAACTTGGCATACATACAGCGACCCCGGTTTTTGACGGGGCAACTGAAGAAGATATTGGTAAGTTGCTTGAGGAAGCAGGTCTTCCAAAAACGGGTAAAATGCGATTGTATGACGGAGAAACAGGACATCCTTTTGATCAAGAAGTTTTAGTAGGGCAGATTTATATATTGAAACTCCACCATTTGGTAGATGATAAAATTCATTCAAGATCAACAGGGCCTTACTCATTAGTAACTCAGCAACCATTGGGAGGAAAGGCTCAATTCGGAGGGCAGCGCCTCGGAGAAATGGAGGTTTGGGCCTTAGAAGCATATGGGGCTGCGAATATCTTACAAGAAATGCTTACTGTGAAATCTGACGACGTAGAGGGAAGAAAACGAATGTATGAAAGTATTGTTAAAGGGCGAGATACCATGCAGCCAAGTCTGCCGGAATCTTTTAATGTAATGGTTAAAGAATTGCAGAGTTTAGGAATAGATGTAGAATTAATGGAAGAAAAAGAAGGGAAGAAAACTAATAAGTAATGATCAATTAACAATTAACCACTGACCTGTAGCAACCATACAAGCGTTTTTAATGTTAATTGGCAAGTGTTAATTTATTTTAAGGAGGTTAAATTTGTATAATCTGTTAAGTTTATTTGAAAAAACTAAAAATCCTCTTGTATTTAACGCAATAAGAATTAGGCTTGCTTCACCAGAAAAAATTCGATCATGGTCTTATGGTGAAGTAAAAAAGCCGGAAACAATAAATTATCGGACTTTTAAGCCTGAAAGAGATGGTCTTTTTTGTGCGAAGATTTTTGGCCCTGTAAAGGACTGGGAATGTAATTGTGGTAAGTATAAGCATATGAAGCATAAAGGAGTTGTTTGTGAAAAATGCGGGGTAGAAGTTATCTTATCAAAAGT
>CBDUII010000090.1:0-8534 GCA_965367285.1 uncultured bacterium | reverse complement strand
CTAAAATTAGTATACCTTTATTAAATGAATTAAGCTTCATCTCACCTCCGATAAGTTAAAAAATTGAAACCACAGAACAGCCAAATGACCGTAACAAAACTCCAAACTACAAAAACCAAATTCCAAATAAAATTCAAAACTCAATTACCCAATAATCAAACCATTTAGCTTCTTCTTTGTTCAGGTCATTGTAGTTTTGGTTATCGAGATTTGTTTGTTGTTTGATTTTTGAGATTTGGTATTTCATACTTTTAATTAACCCTTTGGTTTTAATCCCTTAAATTGAAACTTCCACCTCTCCTTATCCCATCTCAAATCTTTTTCAGGATCTGTTATCGGTTTTACGGTAACATCATTTCCATCTCGATCCTGGAAAAAGGCAATAACAGAATCACGCTCTATTGCCGATAAATATATTGGAGGATTAACGGTAACAGGCATCGGGCTCAGGGTGTCGTTTGTACCCGGCTTGCCAAACCCCGCTACAACAAAACAGGATGGGCATTCTTCCGACTCTTTTATATATTCCACTCCGGTCGTCGCGTGTCCTTTATAGCGCGGGTCTTTAATTCTATTAGGCGCTCTATTTGTTACTCCGTCCATTACAGGCGCCCTGCCCCCAATTCTCCTATGGCACATGGGACATTTCCCTCTTCCCGGTTCCGCCTCTGATCCAAAAATTTCTCCACCAAGCTCAATCATCTTATCGACAGTATCAATACTACTTAAATCGATAACAGGGGGCGGCTCTCCTATGGCCTGAGGAATTAAATTTGAGGCCACAGCAAAAACAACTAACAAACCACACCCAAATATTACCACTTTACATAATACAATAAAATCTCTCATGAATTATAATAGTCCTCCTTTTCCTTTCGGCAAAACATTAAGCCAGTACCAGTCTGTAAATGTGTGAGTTAACCCTTTCTCATTATTGCTCCCATCCCAGATAGAAAACGCTATAGGGGAAGCTTTTCCTATTTCTAATTTAGCGTCATCAGGTCCATTAGATTTAATCGGCCGTTTCATAAAAACAATCCATCTGCCTTTGTCATAATTTGCTTCTATTGTAAAAGAAGACTCAATCCCCCCCCCCAGAAGATGCAGCTTTTGCGCAAGGATTGCAGGCGTTCTTGGCACATGGATTACAACCGTTCTTTGCGCAGGGATTACAGACGTTCTTCGCACAGGGATTACAGGGATTCTTCGCACAGGGATTACAGGGATTAGCTTTCGGAGCGGCATCAAAATTTTCGGCCCCTGTAAAAGTAAATTTCTTTTTAACCTCCGAGGCATTCAAATACCAGACATTTACAGAAGTTTTTTCGTCCCCCATTCCAAAAAACGGCTTTTTAGTATTATTCGTAGCGATTCCTGCCGGCATATAAAAAGCCAAAGCGTCGTCAAACACATCTTCATCGTCTATAATAGTTGAAGCGTCATCATCATCCAGAATGCTCAATGTGGGGTCATCCCATTCCACTAATAACGCAACTTCTTTTTCATCATTAAGAGCCCTTACAGTAACAGTGTCAATTAAGGTGTTTAATGGCGGCCTGCCGGGCGCTGCCTGAGGGGTAAGGCTGAACGTAAGGGGTTTTGAAAACTTCCATGGGTCTAAATCTTCAATATCTTCAGGAAGGGTGTCGGTATACCACGCATCCAGTATCTTCCCGCGTTTAGGATCGAACAATCTTCTTCTTTACTTTTAATAGTCCACCTACTTAGCATCCATCCACTTCTGTTCGGTGTTTAATACATCTTCTCCAATTTCCGGATCGTCAAAAGACGGCATGGGCGTCCCGGGGATACCCGCAGAAATTCTGTAAAATATCTCCATCGGCGCGTTACCAATCCTGAAGGAATAAAACTTGGTAAAGTTTCTGGGCCAGATTCTCCCTCCCCAGTCATCCTCCAGAGGCATAGTGGTATCACCCCTTCCCGCTTCACCATGACATGCTGAACATCTGCTTAAAAAGAGTTTTTTTCCTTTTTTCAGGTTTTTTTCTGTTGGCGGAACCCATCCTGCCAAACTGATTTTTTCCGTTGCTTCACCCTCTATCTTTGCTAATTGCTTAACATAAGCAATGACATTTTTTCTATCACCAATAGAAAGGGAGGCTTTCCAGGCCGGCATAGCGGATCCGGTTAAACCATCACTCACGGCTTGATAAAGATCTCTATCCAAAGGCCGCTTTTCTTTAAAAGGTGAAGTCTTGAACTTAAAAATTCCAGTAGTGAAATTTCTTGGTTTTGGATACATGTTGCCGGCATCCGGCCCTTGTCCATCGCCCTTTTCACCATGACACCGCACACAATTCACGTCATAAATGACCTTTCCCTCTGCGGCATTGCCCGCCTTTTCGCTAAATGGTTTTCTTATCACTAATTCGCCAAAGGCCATGCCGGGTACTAATAAAAAAGACAACAATAAAACAAAGATATTTTTTTTCACCTACAAACCCTCCTGAAAATGTAAATTACAAATTTCAGATTCAGATTCCAGATCAGAGATTGCAACAATCTGGCATCTGAAATCTGTAATCTTAAATCTACTCTACTTTTGCTTCTACTTTTTTATCAGGAATGAACTGCAATCCCTGGGCTTTCTGTAACAAAAAATCTATTGTTAAAAAATAAGCCCCGCATATTATACATGCCACTAAAAAAGATAAAAAAGTTTTCATATAAATTCCTCCTGCTGATTCAATTGGGTTATGGCAAAGACCTTAGATTCCCGCTTTCGCGGAGCTAAGCTCAGCTTTGCGGGAATGACATTTTGTGACATCTTGTTATTCCCGGCTTGATCGGGCATCTTTTTCGGCCCCGCCTTTCACGGCAATGACAAAAAAGTTATTTACTGCAATTAACCGTGCGCGGACGGCACTCCATGATCATAAATTACCATCCACCAAAAATAAATAAGCACAACTACAACAAGTATTCTGAACATCCATTTTCCTGTTTTATTTGCTTTTTCTTCTTCCACTGCATTATCTCCTATCTTATTATTGCTGTGCCTTCAAATATGTTGGTGCAAAATTAATTTTTAACGTCAATGTTTTTGCGGAGTCGAAATTTTGTTTTGTTTTATAAATCATATTCTTGTAACTGTCAAGTAAAAAATAAGCTTCAAAAAAAATTCTTGACATTTAAGAATATAAGCGTGATATTATATGGATTTAGGAAAAGGCACATGTTTATGGCTAATTTGCGATTAAGAAAAATCAGCTACATAATATCAGATCATTTCTTGATGTTTATATAATGAATGGGCACCTCTAAAAACTCACATTTACATTTTATTCCCCCTTGAAAAGGGGGATACAGTGGGTTGTAAGTATAAATAATAGAGTTATTAGAGGTGCCCGGATGTAAAAATTTATTAGCCGACATGAGGAGGATAAAACAAATGAAGCGAATTTTTAGTTTAATAATATTAGCAGCTTTTGCAAGCACATCGTTATTGATATCTTTTGCTACTGATGCGGAAGCGATTCCTGCTTTTGCAAGGAAAGAAGGCGCGGAATGTACGCTCTGCCATATAGGCTTTCCAAAACTGAACTCCTTTGGTTTCGGATACAAACAAAGGGGTTACAGGATGGAAGATACCGACGGTATCTGGGTCTGGGAAAACCCTGTTCAGTTCGCGGGAATGATGGCACTGGGATATGAGTATATGAATAAGGATATGAACACGGGAACAGATACCAGGACAGTTAAGGTAAAGAGAGGTGAATTGGAATTTTTTTCCAGTGGTAATTTAGCCCCTAAAATCTCCTATTTTGTTGGTTTTGAAATGGAAGCTGCTCCAACTGGCTCAGACGATGAAGGAGTTGCAGTAGGCGACGGGTTTGTAATTCTCAACGATGTTTTAGCGGACTCTTTACTCAATATTAAAGTTGGTGTTTATGACACCAGCTGGTACTGGCTGGCTGGCTCAAGGAAATTAGGTATGACTGGCTATACACAAACTAATTTTGGGTTTGATGGTGAAGGAATTGAAGCAAATGGGATCCTTGCTACTAATACCAGGTACCAGATAGGTGTCGGAAACAGCTCTGTTACTAATACTAACAATAGTATTACGCAAGTGTATGCTGTTTTAGATCAAACCTTTGAATTTGGCGGACAGGAACAGAGAGTCGGGTTTGCTTTTGGCAGTGATCAAGTTGGCCAGGATGATGACAACTCAACTGTAACAAAGGATGTTGACAGGACAACCCTGATAGGCGGCAGTGTGGATTTGAACATTCCGATTGGAGAACAACCTCTAAATATAATGTTCGCGTATTTTAACAAAAACAATGATGAAACCAATGCTACTGCTGCAGAAAATGACTGGACACAAATCATTTTTGAAGCTCTTATTCCAATAGGGGATAAAGTTATCATAACTGGCAGGTACGATAACTTAGACTATGATAATATAAAAACAGGTGATTCTGAAATATACACTGCTTCTTTGCATTATTTCATGGCCCCCAATGTGGATCTTATCTTTGATTATTCAAACACGGAAACTTATATGACTGAAATGATGAAGATGGAGATGGATATGTTCATGCTGATGTTTCATTTAGGATTCTGAGCATAGCAACCCCCTGATTCCCCCTTTGTTAATGGGAAATTGGAGTGTTAGACGAAAAACGCCGGAGATTTTTTCTCCGGCGTTTTTTTTGCCTTAAAAGGTTCGTAGTAACCCACAGAGCTAAGCTCAGCTTTGTGAGAATGGGTTTACTCGTTAGAGATTGCGGAAACGACGGAAGAAACTTATTGAAGCATTCAGCAACCTGTTATTTAAAGTCCTCTATCTCTAACGGGGTTAATTAAATAAAAGGGCTTCCCGATACTTTAAGCCGATTCTCATCGGCTACTACAAACTTATTGACTCGTTCTCTATGCACTCTTTTTTAACTTAAAGGAAACTTGACACTACTGTTGATGCCATGATAATTTGGGCATGGGAGAAACCAATGGGAGAAGCAATACTATTTGATACTCATCTATATGTGAAGAAGCTCAAGGCCGTTGGTTTTTCAGAAGAACAAGCCGAGACTTTGGCTTCAACACAGGCAGAGCTTATTAATGAACGCCTGGCCACCAGGCAAGGCCTCAAAGAACTGGAAACATCCCTTAAACGAGATATAAAAGAACTGGAAACATCCCTTAAACGGGATATAAAAGAACTGGAACTCAGATTGGAAGCGAAAATATCTGACGCAAAGGCTGAAATAATTAAGTGGAATGTGGGTGCAGTATTTGCCGCTGTCGGCATATTTGCGACATTAACAAAGCTAATAGGGTAAAAAAGCAGTGGACAATATCAAACTATTGAACAAGGAATTTCGATTTATGAAATAAACCCATTATAAAACACTTTACTATCCTTCAACATTCATTATTCTTTGCTCGATATTCGATATTAAACACCTCGTTCTATTATTCCTTCATTCCATATACCACATAGACCTTGCCTGTTTTTCTTCTTCTATTCGAACTTTTTGTTACAGCTCCGGGAGCGCCGATAAGGATATCGTCAATGCCATCTCCATTGATATCTCCTGCTGATAGAGCATGACCCGCGATATCTCCGCGGTCAGCGCCAAAGATGGTTATATTCGCTTCCCGCTGAAGGTTTTTGAGGCCTTTGAGTGATTTGTCACCATAAATAATATAAGTTTCGCCCACGTCTCTCCCATAACGGGACAGGCCGACCGCATTCGGCGCGCCGATAATAATATCGTCTATTCCGTCGCCATTTACATCCCCGGACGAAAGAGTATGTCCTTCATACCCGGTCAGGTTCTGTCTGAACAGGGAGCCACCAAACATTTCTCCCATCGTATAGTATTTCCCTTTTATAATTAAATCCGCCCCTCTTCTTCTGAGGTCTATTTTTTTAGGAAATTCAGACCGGCCAAATACTCCATAAACGCGCCCTATTTTATTTCCTTCTGCAGTGGTTTCACTGCCGCCGTAAGGAGCGTTGATAAGGATGTCATTTTTCCCGTCGCCATTAATATCCCCTGCAGCAAGAGAATAACCAGCATAATCCTCCCTTTGGGCTCCTGAAATTGTTACGTCCGCATCGCGCGGCAGTCTGATTTGCCTGGGCAAAACCTTTTTCCCAAAAATAACCGACACCGTTCCCGCGTCCCTTCTTTTATTTTTCAATCCGTCGGAAAATGGAGAACCAATAATTATATCATCCAGGCCATCACCATTAATGTCTGCTGATGACAGTGCAAAACCTGATCTGCCAGGAAGGTTATTTTTAAATAAACGGCTCTCCGCATTCGCCATACTACCGTATATTTTTGAATTATAGTTTTTTGCCAGGTCTATTTTTTTAGGAAATTTTTTCCTGCCATAAATCAAGTAAGTTTCTCCGGCGCTTTCGGACGCGTTTTTATAACCATCTCCGGCTGGCGCTCCTATAAGCATGTCGGCAATATCATCACCGTTAATATCTCCTGTAGCGAGGGCATAGCCGCTTAAATCTCTTTCATCCGCACCGTATATTGTTATATCTGCCTGTTTCGAGAGGTCTTTAATCCCGGAGAGGAATTTCTTTCCGAATAACACGAAGATTATTCCAGCTTGAGATCTTTTCTTTTTAAAGGGCACATTTGCTTTTGGAGCGCCGATAATAATGTCATCAACTCCATCGCCATTTACATCTGCGGATGCAAGGGAGCTTCCCAATAAAGCACCGACATTGGATTTACCTCCGAACAGACTGACATCCGCATTTTGAGCCGATAAACCAAAGTTGGAGTTTGATTTCCGGCCAAAAAAGATATAAACCCAGCCTGATCTGCGCGGCCTTTCTAAAGGGCCTTCCGCGGTTGGGGCTCCGATTATAAGATCATCTATGCCGTCTCCATTTACATCTCCCGAAGCCACGGCAAAACCTGTTTGAGAACCCACATCTTTAAAAGTCATTATGCCGCCCGGATAATTCTTTGTTCCCAGTATCTTTATATTGTAATCATTATCACCCAGATCGAATAATGTCTGCTGAATGTGTTTGGACCTTTTAAAAGAACCGATTTTTTTCCTTTGCTCTCTATTCTCTTCCCCCTTTAATATATTGCCCCACACATAAAAAAAAGACCGCCCTCCCTTAGTTTTCGCTTTACCTGTGCAGCCGATGAAAAGAGGCAAAATAATAAAAAAGAGAAAAGTGATTTTCAATATTTGTTTCAACTAAAACTCCCTTTTTTAATGAACTAGTAGCCATATAACCTCCTGAATTAAATATATGTATATATTTTATTCTATATGCATACATTGTCAAGTTAGATTCTTCGCGGAGTTTAGACTGAGCCGAAGTAAAGAGATTCTTCGCTCCGCTCAGAATGACACTTCTGTACTGTCATTCTGAGGGAGCACTTCTTTTCGTTCAGCACAGGCTCCGCGACCGAAGAATCTCAACATTGAAATTCCTATACATCAAGACTAAATGAATTCACGCTTTCATTCCAATAATTTTGTAGATGATTATTCAATTAAATTGCATTATACTTTCTATATTACAAATTCGTAAAACCTTTCTAATTTTAGCTGCTAAAGAGCCAGGACACTAAGGTGACATCCAATATAATCCCCCTTAGTAAGAGGGGGACACAGGGGGTTGTGTAATTAGTCGCACCTCCCAAACAGGACTTCTTATGTTATTAAAAAAATCAAAAATATTAGTTTTCTTAGTTGTGGTATTTTCTTCTGTCGCACCAGGTGTCTTCAACAACGGTTTTTCAGAACCTGCTTCCAACGACCCTTTTCTTGTAAAAGGAGAAAAGCATTTAAGAAACATAAAAATGATTACTGACGGCGGAGAAAATGCCGAGGCTTATTTATCTTTTAACGAACAAAAATTAATATATCAGGCTACAACAGGCGATTTGAAATGAGATCAGATATTCACAATGGATTTTAACGGCAGCGGCAAAAAAATGGTCTCTACTGGAAAGGGGAAAACAACCTGCGCATACTTCCTGCCGGGCGATAAGAAAATCCTTTACTCATCCACTCATCTTGCCGGCGCCAATTGTCCTCCGCCTCCGGACAAGTCAAAGGGCTATGTCTGGAAACTTTATAACTCTTTTGATATCTTTCTTGCGAATACTGACGGCTCAAATCTGAAGCGTTTAACTGACACACCCGGGTATGACGCGGAAGCTACGGTCTCTCCCTCAGGGGATAAAATCGTTTTCACATCTATGCGAGACGGCGATCCGGAGATATATACCATGAACCTGGACGGCAGCAATCAAACTCGTTTAACTTTTTTAAAAGGCTACGACGGCGGCGCTTTTTTCTCTTTTGACAGTTCAAAAATTGTTTTCAGGGCAAGCAGACCCAAAACAGAAAAAGAACTAAAAGATTATGATGATCTTGTTAAAAACAGTCTTTTTCGGCCTACAGCTTTAGAAATTTACGTTATGGACGCGTATGTACAAAATATAAAGCAGTTCAATGATTTTGGCAGGTCCAGTTTCGCTCCGTTCTTTCATTCTCACGGTAATATG
>CBDUII010000089.1:0-8538 GCA_965367285.1 uncultured bacterium | reverse complement strand
CCAAAGCAGGAGAAAAGACGCGAAAAAACAATACCCATCCGCAAAAAATTGAGGTTGAAGTTAAAAATGCAGAAGAAGTGAATGAGGCGCTTCGAACGGAATGCGACATTATAATGTTGGATAATATGTCCTCCGGACAGGTAAAGGAAGCGGTAAAAATGATAAATAAAATGTCCAGAATTGAAATATCCGGTAATATTGGGTTAAACAACATCCAAAACATTGCAAGTGAAGGGATTGATTATATATCTATTGGAGTTTTAACGCATTCCGCGCCAGCCGTGGATATTTCAATGGTTTTTGATTAATTAGTACTTGAACGAAAACCTCTGTATGTGTCATTTCGTTCGACCCCTTCGCACCTGTCATTCCGAACCCTTCGCTTGTCATTCTGAGCGAAGCGAAGAATCTCCACAGGTGGCTCAGTACAGGCTCCGTGAGGAATCTTTCTCGCTGCTCTCGAAATGACAGCGATGGTGAAGATAAATGAGTTTTAGGCAGACACTAATTATTTTGCAATGCCGCTGTAAGAAATCAGGGAAAGAAAATTAGTGGCGGTGCAGGGAATTGAACCCCGGACACTACGGATATGAGCCGTATGCTCTAACCATCTGAGCTACACCGCCATTGTGTGGTTTTTTGTATAAAATTTAATTATTACATTACAGAGAACAAAACCTCAATATTATTTTGAGTTTGGTGTTTACTAAATATTAAAATGCTTGATCAGAAATTGAGCATAAGATGTTCAGGGAATGGACTTAGCGCAACGGAAACCATAAATGTTTAATTTTACATCCGGATAGTTTCTAATTCTTTTTGTAGTTAAAGCATTGTAGATTTTATTTACCCATGAGCCTCCCCGCAGGACTTTGTAAACGCCTGATTTTGGTCCCGGTGGATTTATTTCCGGGCTATTCTTATAGTAGTCAGCGCCAAACCAATCCTGGAACCATTCCCAAACATTTCCTGCCATGTTAAATGCTTTGTAAGGGCTTCTACCCAAGAAGAAATGATCAACCGGGGAAGTATATTCAAAATTGTCTGCTGTTCCATGAATGTTTAAGTAGATGGATTGATAAATATTTTTCCGATCGTTTCCCCATGGCCAGGTAAAGCCTTCTATTCCTCTTGCAGCTTTTTCCCATTCTGCCTCTGTAGGCAGTCTTTTATGAGCCCATTTGGCATATGCAGTTGCGTCTTCCCAGCTTACTCCGACTACCGGGTGGTCAGAGTCATTAAATCTTTCGTCATACCAGTATTTTGGAAGAGGATGCCCGGTCTCCTGGAGAAACATTTCGTAATCCCTGTTGCTTACTTCATACTTGTCGATGAAAAAACCCTTAAGATATACCTGGTGTGCCGGTTTTTCTTCTTCTGCGGCTAAAGAATCGTTATTTCCCATTACAAAATAACCATCCGGCACATATACCATACCATCCGGAACTTCTAAGCCTTCCGGAATTTGGATGATTTCAGAAGTTTCTTCATCATCATAAATTGTTATATCTTCTGTAAACTCCTCTGCAATAAGAGGGCAAGAGAATAAAAAAATAGTTATATACAAAAGAAGAAATATTATTGTTTTAGGTTTTAAGAAAGATAAAAACATATTTTACATATCCCAGAATAATCCCCAGTTTTTTCTGTTTAATACCTGTTTGTTTTTTTCTCCGCTGGAATAGCTGTCTATGCCTTCTGCGTCTACATGCAGGCCGATACTTCCCGCTTCATGGAAAGCAGAATAAATTCCTGAACCCAGTCCATTAGAAACATATTTGTCATTTCCTTTGTTATCATACAATATTCCTATTCCTGTCTCATTTCAAGATCCTTGAACGAGTACTCCTCCTTTATAAAAATCATCACCATCGCTGTCAACTAAGACACCAATTCCAAAAGCGTGTCCGAGCCCCTGGCCTACGCCGAATGTAGAAACATATTGGTCATTTCCTTTTTCATCAATAAGAACGCCGATTGAAACATGTATGCCTGCCCCCTGAGAGTACCTGCCGGATATGTAGATATCATTGCCTGCTTCATCAACCAGCGCTCCAAAGGCATACCAGTAGCTTGCACCCTGCCCAAAATAGTCGTTTATGTAAACATCATTTCCATTCTGATCGTATACCAGGCCTATTCCTCCTGATGATCCAACAGATGTATAGAAAGGCCGCAGTCCATAACCAAACCCCTGAGCGTTACTCTCTGTTGCATTTTCCGGGTCACGGAAATCAGGGTATTTCCCTCCGGCGAGCATATAATCAGCGCCATCGACTTCAATAATTCCCCCGATCCCTTTCGTAAAACCAACGCCCTGTGCGTATCGCTCGGCCAGGTATCGATCGTTGCCTCCACCTTCCAAGATAAAACCTACTCCCAAAAGCCCTATACCCTGAACAGATGATTTGCCAAAATATTGATCGTCCCCGCCAAGATCAATCAGAAATCCACTTCCTAAAATGCCGACACCCTGGGATATATCACGGGAAATATAAAGATCATCTCCAGACATATCTATCAGGATGCCTGTTCCCAGTATTCCACAGCCTTGAGTAGAAAGGCTGAGTGGATATGTATTTGTCGTTTCCTGAAAGATCTACAAGGATGGAGATAGGTGATTCCTGAGTAGATGACCCCGCATTATTATAGTAGATATCATCTCCCCCCAGGTCAATAATAATTGTGCTATTTCCCCGGTAAATAGTCTGACCTGACCCGCCAATGATAATCCTGCCAAATTCTGTTTTTTTATTTAGGATGACATCACCGGAAACTATATTGGTTTGTTTAATATCGGAAATAAAAAACTTTTCTTTCGATGTTTTTAGTTTTTTTAATCGTTCAATAGTATTTACGTCAAAAGCGTGAAGCATAATCTGGCTGGAATAAAATAATTTTTTATAATCTACTTTTAAGGCTAATTTTAAAAACCGAAGTAATTCATTTTCTTCTTGTTCAGATATTTCTTTGCCTGTTTCTTCACTGGTTACATCAGTTGTACCCGGCAGATAAGTTTTTGAGTATGAAAAAAGAAAATCCATTTCCTCTTTGGATAATTTTAAGAATGCCTCCTCTCTGATGGAAGCGGCTTTTTGAACAAGTTGCAGGAGGCTGTCAAGAAAAGTATCTAAAGTCAGATCCGAAGGGAATTCAAAGAAATTATTCGAAGAGTAATCCACATCAATTTTTTTAGCCGCAAAATTTAATAGCCCGGAAAAGTTACGGTCAGATTTATTAAAATATTCTTTTAGTTGACCCGTTAAATCCCGGGTGACTCTGGTGGTATGCAGAGGGTGGTGCAGGAGGTAATTTACTTCTCCTAAGCGAAAAGGATTATAGTTATTCGAATCAAAACGATAACTTACGATATCAGCGCTCTTCTCTTTTATTAAACCGGCTACTTCATGATAATTGGACAGCATTTGCTGCTGTTTTAAAGTTTTTTCAAGTAATGATTCCTTTACTGGGATAGTGTTTGCCAGGTTTTTGTGCTCTGCCATCAAAACGGGCGCTTTAGGCATCTTCCCTGAACTCAGCTTAATATTTTTTTTAATTTTATTTCTTAGAATTGTTAAGGTTACGCTTGAACCGGGAGAATGCTGTTGTATTTTCTTTACAAATTCACCGGAGAGGGAGGTGCCAGAGTGAGATAAAATAGTTTTTCCATTTAGTCTAAGGATTATATCATCTTTTTTCAGCCCAAATTTTTCGGCTGGAGAATTTTCAATTACGAACTGAATTACAAGTTGTTTTTCTTCAGTTTGTTTTTTTGTGTCATCTTTGTCTTTTTCGATCAAGCTGACACCGAGCCAACCTTTGTTAATTTTCCTGCGGTTGTAGTATTGGTTTTTAGAAGAGGGTTCTTTAATAAAAAATATCGAATTATAGCTTAGTTTAGTTATATCTTCAGGTTGAGACGGTATTGTGTTTGAGGATAAAACAGTATCAAGTCTTTCCTTCAAGGAGGTTTGGCAGCCTGAAAAAGACAGCAAGACTATAGATATAAATATCGAGAAAAAAATGGACGATTTTTTCATGCATTCAAATGTAAGGAATTTACCCCCCACTTAGTCCCCTTTAATAAGAGGAGACTAAAAAGGGGGTGCTCGCTAACCCCATAGCAAATTCACAAAGCTGCGTGTTTTGGGATGCTGTATATATCCTATTTTTTGTCCTCCACTGCTGTCTCAACCTGTTCAAGCTCTTTGTCATAAAGCAGGCAGTTTATATCGAGTAAGATTTTAACTTCCTTTTCAACCTTTCCAATTCCTTTTATATAACGGCTGGAAGCTCCTTTACTCACTCTTGGTGGTGGCTCAATCTGGTTTTCAGGTATGTTTGTAACCTCGTTGACTATATCAACTACAAGCCCTACTGTAGCTTCGTTGATATTTACGATTATAATACACGTCCGGTCATCGTACTCCCGCGGCTCAAATTTGAATCGAGATCTCACATCCATTACAGGAATAATCTTTCCTCTGAGGTTGATAACACCTTTGATAAATTCGGGCACGTCCGGGATTTCGGTAATCTTCTGAATCCCAATAATTTCTAAAACATACTGGATATCTATCCCGTAATCTTCTCCTTTAAGATGAAAAGTCAGAAACTTGTCTTTTTGGGTATCCTCATCATCTTCATCATAGAGATCGTCATCTAATTCCTCTGTTCCTTCTTTTTTAACCATCGTTTTGCCTCCTGCAATGTTTAATACTTTCCAAACCCTACATCATATGTTGAAAGTGTTTAGTGAGCGCATTCCTCGCAGCTTGCCCTTTGCCAGTGTGGTGCAGGGCTTGCTGCGGAGAGCTTCAATTTTTATGTTCTGGTGGAAGTTAGATAAAATCCTTTACAGTAGATTAATTTCAGATATTATAGCGCAGCATAGCCACAAGATAACAATAAATAATTCAGGAGAAAAAAGATATAGGAAAATGGCGATGACACACAGGGTTTTGTTCAGGAATCTGGTGTAATGGGCCCACCAGGGATCGAACCTGGGACCTACCGGTTATGAGCCGGTGGCTCTACCATCTGAGCTATAGGCCCAAAAAAGTGTCAGATTATGCTGACACTACTAAATTCTATAATCTATCAACTTTCAACAAAACTACGTAATTTTTTACTTCGACTTGGATGTCGCAGCTTTCTCAAGGCTTTGGCTTCAATCTGCCGAATTCTTTCCCGTGTAACATCGAAATCCTTACCTACCTCTTCCAGGGTGTGTTCAGAACTTAAACCGATCCCAAACCTCTTTCTGAGCACTTTTTCTTCTCTTGCCGCCAAAGTAGTAAGTACACTTGCTGTTTGCTCTTTAAGTCCCATTTTAACGACTGATGACAAAGGAGTAACAACTTTTTTATCTTCAATGAAATCTCCAAGATGGCTATTTTCCTCCTCTCCTATAGGAGTTTCAAGAGAAATAGGTTCTTTTGCTATTTTTAATACTTTTCTTACTTTATCTATTGGTAGTTCCATTCTTGTTCCTATTTCATCCGCTGTGGGTTCCCTGCCGACCTCCTGAACAAGCTGTCTGGAAGTCCTAATTAGTTTATTAATTGTTTCTATCATATGAACAGGAATTCTAATTGTTCTTGCCTGATCGGCAATAGCCCTTGTTATGGCTTGACGAATCCACCATGTAGCGTAAGTACTAAATTTATATCCTCGCTGGTATTCAAACTTATCAACAGCCTTCATCAGACCAATGTTTCCTTCCTGAATTAAATCGAGAAACTGGAGTCCCCGGTTTGTGTACTTTTTTGCGATACTAACAACCAACCTTAAATTTGCTTCGGCTAACTCCCTCTTGGAATATTTACTTTTTATTTTGCCGCTATTAATAGCTCGGATCATTTCTTTTAATTCTTCTTGAGAGGTTCCAATTGTTTGTTCAAATTGTTTAATTTTTCGCTTTGCGCTTTTCACGATTTTCTCTAATTTAATAAACTCTTCTTTTATTAACTTTCTATTATTTTTCAAAGAGAGACTCTGTTGCTTTTCCCAGTTATTTGTAATATTTTTTATTTCAGGGATAGATAGCCCGAGGTCGTTTTGAATTTCGTCGATAACTTGTTGATGTTCCTGAAAACATTTAACATGTTTCTTAATTGTCTCTACAAATGCATCTATTTGTTCACTGCATAGATTAATTTCATTAACCTTTGCTGCTATTTCTTCCCTGAATTTGTTTCGCTCAGTTTCTAATTTTTCCGTCGCTTTAATCGATTGCAATCTTCCAATTTTTGCGTTAATTTTTAATAGGTTAGTATTAAGGTGTTTTATCTTTTTTAAGATAGAAATTACACGTTTATATTCTTGTTTTCCTTTCTTGCCGTTTACTTCGTCAAGATCATTCCATTTTACAAAATACTGTATGGGGATCTCCTCGTTTTTAATTGAAGGTTCCATTTGGAGTAATTCAATCGTTGTAATGGGGCAGCAAACAACATTATTAACTACCTCCTGTTGTCCTTCCTCTATCCTCTTAGCAATTTCAATTTCTCCTTCACGAGACAAAAGGGGTATGGTCCCCATTTCTCTTAAATAAAGTCTTACAGGATCATCAATCGTTGAAATGCTATCACTGGTAAGACTAGCCTTCAATGTGCCCGACTTTGATAAAGAGGATTTTTTTCCTTTTGGGCTTGTATTTACAAGCTCGATATCCATTTCACCAAAAAGTACCATAATGTCGTCGATTTGATCAGGTGAAACTACGTCCGGAGGTAATGCACTATTTACCTGGTCATAAGTAAGATAACCTTTTTCTTTTCCAATAGTAATAAGCTGATTTATCTCTTCCCCTTTATTTATTTTTTTCATAATTTATCTTTTGAACTCCCAGTATTATTTATTGCTTTATAATTAATATATATATTGAAGCTCCCGGTAGCAAGTCCTGCACCACACCGGTACAGGGCAAGCTGCGAGGAACACGCTCGCTAAACACTTTCAAAAGGCTAAAAAAGCTTAAACCCCCTGTAAGTCTTTTAAATTTTTATCTAATTTCTGAAACTCGGCAACTTTTTTGGAATTAACTGCCTCGATCCTTTGTTTTATAAGATTTTCAACATCTTTTTGTTTAGCTTTTTTAAAGATTGACCGGATACAGTCTTCCAGCACCTTATCAGGAGGGTTATCAAATTCTATAGGTTCCATCAAAAGTTCTGTAACAACTTTTCTGCCTTTTTCAATAGGTATTAGACCCTCAATTTTTTGTGGTGATAGCTGTTCTTTGGGAATGTTCATGTCAAAAATAAATTCGATAACCTCTTTTAAAATGCTGTCAGAAAAGTGGTCTGAATCAATCTTTATCTTTGCTTTTTCAATATTCTCAGGGTGCAGAATAATTAACCTGACAAAGTTGCGTTCACTCCAGTCAGAAACTTTTTTCTCAAATTTTACTTCTATTTTCGAATCGATTTTAGTTTTCTTTGTTTCACGCTTCTTTTTTAACTGATCTTGAAGCGACTGCTGAGGCACTTGAAAAAGCTCTGAAATTTTTCTAATATATTCAGATCGCTCAATACTGTTTTCAATTTTTGCTAAATAAGGCACTATGGTGTTTAAACCTCTAATCTTTTCCTCCAACGAATTTAAATTAACTTTACCGGCAATTTTGTTTGCCAGATATTCTATAAACAGTTCTGATTTGTCTATCTTTTCTCTTAATTCTGCTAACCCAAACCGGTTAATAAAAGTATCCGGATCCGTGTTTTCCGGTAAATCAACTACCTTAACATTCAAACCATATTCTAATAAAATTTCAAATCCTCTGGTGGTAGCTTTATGGCCTGCTTCATCTGAGTCAAACAGGAGTACGACATTGTCCGTATAACGTCTGATCAAGCCTGCATGTTTAGTTGTAAGAGCAGTTCCGCAAGTAGCAACCACGCTTTCAAAACCATGCTGATACAGGGATAATAAATCAAAATAGCCTTCAACAATTACGACAAAACCATTTTTTCGAATGCTTTCTTTGGCAATATTAAATCCAAATAATATTTCGCTTTTATTATAAATAACAGATTCTGGAGAGTTAATGTATTTGGGCGCTTTTTCATTGAGGCTGATATCCCTGCCGCCAAAACCTCGAATTTTGTCGTCAAGACCTATGATAGGGAAAATAATCCTGCCTCTAAAGCAGTCATAATGGCCCTTTCCAGATTCTTTTGATTTAATCAAACCAATTTTCTCTAACTCCATGAGGTCAGCATTTCTTTTACGAAAATGCGTAAAAAGAGAGTCCCAGTTATTGTCAGCGTAACCAACTTGAAACCTCTTAATGGTGTCAGAAGAAATATTCCGTTTGTGAAGGTAACCTTGAGCTGATTTTCCACTTTCTTTAAATAGATTTTGGTAAAAAAATTCCGTTGCAAGCCTGTTTAGCTCAAAAAATTTTTCTTTTTTGCAGACATGAGAGTTATGTAGAGATTCTCCCTTGTAGCCATGAGCCCGGGTGGAAACAGTAATTCCATATCTCTTGCCTATTTGAGTTACGGCCTCAGGGAATGAGAAGTTACTGAACTT
>CBDUII010000088.1:0-8609 GCA_965367285.1 uncultured bacterium | reverse complement strand
TTCCCGCATGCTCCCCGCTTAAAACATGCGAGGACAAGCTTTAGCGGGAATCTATGAAGGAACCGAACTTCTGGATGCCCGATAAAAGCATTCGGGCATGATATAGTTGGCTTAAGCAATTTTCTAACCGGACACTACTGTATTTTGTCACTTGATCTTTTTCCCAACCCAGGGCATCATTTTTCTAAGTTTTTCACCCACCTCTTCTATTTGATGTTCCGAGTCTTTTTTCATCGCGGCGTTAAAAACCGGCCGGTTAGCTTTATTTTCCAGAATCCATTCGCGGGCGAATTCTCCCGATTGAATTTCTTTCAGCATTTTTTTCATTTCTTTCCGGGTTTTGTTGGTTATGATTCTTTTCCCACGTGTCATTTGTCCATAAGCAGCAGTTGTGCTTATAGAATAGGTCATGTTTCCTATGCCGCCTTCATAAATGAGATCTACAATTAACTTAAGTTCGTGAAGGCATTCAAAGTAGGCCAATTCCGGCTGGTATCCCGCATCAACTAAAGTTTCAAAACCGGCACGTATTAGTTCAGCGGTTCCACCGCATAAAACTGCCTGCTCTCCAAACAGATCGGTCTCTGTCTCCTCACGGAATGAAGTTTCCAGAACACCGGCTCTTGTTCCCCCAATTCCTCTCGCATAGGCAAGGGCCAGCTTTTTGGTTTTTCCGGAAGGGTCTTGATGTATGGCCATCAGGCAGGGCACACCCTTTCCTTCCTGATACGTTCTCCTTACCAGGTGACCCGGTCCTTTTGGAGCCACCATAAATACATCAACATTAGCAGGCGGTACTATCTGGCCAAAATGAATGTTAAAGCCATGTCCGAAAACAATAGCCTTCCCCTTTTTCAAGTTAGGAGCAACATCATTCAAATACATGTCCCTCTGTTTTTCATCCGGGATTAAAATAACTATAATATCCGCGGCTTTAGCTGCTTCTGCAGCAGTCAATATTTTTAAGCCGTCTTTTAATGCTTTTTTGCGAAAGTTGCTTTCCTTGCGAAGTCCCACGACAACTTTTATTCCGCTGTCATGAAGATTCAGAGCGTGGGCATGACCCTGGCTTCCATATCCTATAACGGCAATGGTTTTACCTTTTAACAATTTAAGATCAGCATCTTTGTCATAATAAACTTTTACCATCAAAATCTCCTTATTAAATTTATATTTATTAAATTAGTGCTTAAAATAATCTTTGAAATGTCTTTCCTGAGCAAGATTCTTCAATTGCTTCGCTCCTTCAGAATGACAGTGCAGAAGTGTCATTCTGAGCGAAGCGAAGAATCTCCACGATTGGTCTTAGGATAAACTCCGCGAAGAATCTAACTTGATCATATAGGAATTTCCTTTTTTTGGAGTTGGAGTGCATCGACCGTGCCGATGCGAATTAATAAAAAACACAGTGGCACAGTCACTGCACTCCATAGAAAGTCCCGTCGAAGGCGATTAATTAAAGCTCATTCTCATGGGCTACTACAAACAAGCATGACTTTCAGGTGACTATTAACCAATAGACTAATGACCAGTGACCATTTATCCGCCCAGGGATTTACTGCCCCGTATCATGGCAACACGTCCTGTTCTGACAATTTCCTTTATCCCAATTGGTTTGAGCATATCAATAATAGCCTTAATCTTTCCTTCATCCCCGGTTACTTCTATAGTATAAGCTTTCGGGCTGACGTCCACTACTTTACATCGAAAGATTTCAACTATTCTCAACACTTCATCCCGTTTGAGCGATTGTTCCGTATCAACTTTAACCAGCACCATCTCCCGGTCAATAAATTTTTCTTGAGTAAGGTCATTAACCTTAATGACATCTACCAGCTTGTTTAACTGTTTTGTTACCTGCTCAATGATCTGATCGCTCCCCCTGGTAACAATAGTCATTTTTGAGACAGTCGGGTCCATTGTTTCCGCTACCGACAGGCTTTCGATATTAAATCCCCTTCCGCTGAATAGACTGGAAATTCGGGACAAGACTCCAAATTTATTTTCTACTAAAACTGATATTGTATGTTTCATGATTAGCCTGTAAAAAGTAAAATCCGAGTTTTTTTATGTCAGTAATTTTCTAAATGTTCAACAGGGCGGCAGCCCTATTGGGTTCCGGCCTCTGACCGGTTTAAACCAGCAGCATTTCATGAATTGCTTTTCCTGCCGGCACCATAGGATAAACGTTTTCCTCTTTCGCCACCACAAAGTCAATAACCACCGGTCCTTTATGCGCCAGCGCTTTTTCAATAATTTTTTTAACTTCACCCGGTTTTTTAGCCCTCAGTCCCAGGGCTCCGTATGACTCAGCCAGTTTAACAAAATCCGGCGCGTTGGCCATACATACGTGAGAATATCTTTTATCATAGAAAAGCTGCTGCCATTGCCTTACCATGCCGAGAAAACCGTTATTTATTATCGCGACTTTAACCGGCAGTTGGTGCTGAACTGCTGTAATCAACTCCTGTAAATTCATTTGAAAGCTGCCGTCTCCGGAAATAACAAAAACCGTCTTTTCCGGAAAAGCGGCCTGCGCTCCTATTCCTGCCGGAAAACCATAGCCCATTGTTCCCAGTCCGCCTGAGGTCAAGAATGTTCTCGGCTTTTTAAGTTTCAGGTACTGCGCCGACCACATCTGGTGCTGACCAACGTCCGTCGCGAAAATAGCGTCTCCTTTTGTAATTTCAGCAATCTGTTCGATTACATATTGCGGTTTGATAATGTTTTTTCCCTGTTTGTAAGCCAGCGGATAAGTCCTTTTCCATTTTTCAATCTGTTGAAGCCATGGCTTCAAGTCTTGTTTCCAGTTTTTCTTTACCTGTTTTATTTGCGAGTTTAATTTTTTTAAAACATTTTTAATATCACCCACAACAGGCAAGTCTACCTGTACATTTTTTCCGATAGAAGTAGGATCGATATCAATTTGAATCTTTCTCGACTTAACGGAAAATTCATCCAGTTTGCCGGTAACCCTATCATCAAACCTGGCGCCGACAGCTATCAGAAGATCAGCCTCTGTTATAGCCATATTGGACCTGAAAGTTCCATGCATCCCGCACATACCAAGAGATAATTTGCTGGTAGACGGGATACTGCCAAGTCCCATCAAGGTAGTGGTTACAGGAATTTGTGTATGTTTTGAAAGAGCAACCAGTTCTTCCGAAGCATTAGAGAGAATAACTCCGCCGCCAACGTAGAGAACCGGTCTTTTTGCTCTGGCAATTTCATCAGCCATTCTCTTAATCTGTCTGAGGTGTCCTTCAACCGTGGGTTTGTAACTCCTCATATTAACGGAATCCGGGTACTCAAATTTAGTTTCAGCGTTTAAAACATCCTTGGGCAAATCTATCAAAACCGGTCCCGGATTTCCTGTTGTCGCTATATAAAAAGCCTCTTTAATGGTCCTGGCCATATCTCTAACATCTTTCACCAAGTAACTATGTTTTGTGCAGGGTCTGGTTATTCCTATAATGTCTGCTTCCTGAAAAGCGTCGTTGCCGATAAGCGCGGTTGGAACCTGACCGGTAAAGATAATTATAGGTATGGAATCCATATATGCCGTCGCGATTCCGGTAACGGTATTAGTAGCGCCGGGACCTGAAGTGACCACGCAAATTCCAGGTTTTCCGGTCGCCCTCGCGTAACCGTCCGCGGCATGGGTCGCGGCTTGCTCATGCCTTACTAAAATATGTCGTATCGGCGCGTCGTATAAAACATCATAAATAGGCAGAACAGCCCCGCCGGGAAAACCAAATATGGTATCTACTCCTTCTTTTTTCAGGCATTCAACGAAAATTTGTGCTCCGGTCATTTTCATAATAAAAAATATCTGGGACGCAGATTGTCGCAGATATGCATAGATAAAATTAAAAAAATCCTGAAAATCTGCGTTTATCAGCGTCCAAAAAAATTTTATGCTTTTAAAACAGCGCCTGTGTTGGCCGAGGTAACAAGCTTCTGGTATCGTGCTAAATAACCCTTTTTTATTTTTGGCTCCGGGGCCTTCCAGGCCTCCCTTCGCTTTTTCATCTCATCATCGGAAATTAACAAATCAATTTTCCTTTCCGGTATATTGATAGTTATTTTATCACCTTCTTTAATCAAGGCAATAGGGCCGCCTGACATTGCTTCCGGTGAAATATGTCCTACACATGGGCCACGCGTGCCTCCTGAAAATCTACCGTCTGTAATTAAAGCGACTGAATCGGACAGGTTCATTCCAGCGATAGCGGCAGTAGGGGACAACATCTCCCTCATTCCCGGGCCGCCTTTCGGGCCTTCATACCGGATGACAACCACATCTCCGCTTTTAATTTTCTTTTCCATGATGGCTTTCATGCCATCTTCTTCAGAGTTAAAAATTCTTGCAGTGCCGGTAAAATTAAGCGCTTTCTCGCTGACAGCCGATTGCTTCACTACCGCGCTATCCGGGGCTAAATTTCCCCTGAGAATCGCGATACCCCCTTCTTTTTTGTATGGGTTGTTAAGGGGTCTGATGACGTCATTATCAAACACCTCTCCACTTTCCGCAATCTCTTTTATGTTTTTACCGCTTGTCGTAATATTTGAGCTTAACTTATCTTTTAAAACATTTAATACTCCGGGTATTCCACCGGCATATTCCAGGTCTTCCATGAAGTGTTCCCCACCTGGGCGGATATTGGTTATCTGTGGAGACTCTTTGCCTAATTTATCAAAAAGCTCTAACTCCAGTTCAATTCCGGCTTCATGAGCAATAGCCGGCAGATGCAATACTGAATTTGTTGATCCACCCAGACATAAATCGATCCGAATAGCGTTTTCAAAAGCAGCTTGCGTTAGAATCTGCCTTGTAGTAATCCCTTTGTTGATCAGCTCTACTATCTTCATCCCGCTTTCATAAGCGATCCTTCTTTTTTTGGAGGATACCGCTAAGGCAGTGCCGCAACCGGGAAGAGACATTCCCATGGTTTCAGTCAGACAGGACATGGTATTGGCGGTGTATAATCCCTGACAAGAGCCGGGACCCGGACAGGCTTCCATCTCTAATTTGGCTACCTCCTGCTCACTTATTTCCCCTGCCTGGCATCTTCCAACCGCCTCAAAAGTGTCCCGAACTAAAGAGAGCCGTTTTGTTTTATATCTTCCCGAAATCATCGGGCCAGCGGTTACAACAACGGCTGGGATATCGAGGCGCGCGGCAGCCATCAGCATACCGGGGGTAAACTTATCGCAATTTGTCAACATAACAAGACCGTCAAAGCAGGTAGCTTCGACTACCGATTCAATAATATCCGCGATCAGTTCGCGTATGGGAAGGGAGTAATGCATTCCCTTGTGTCCCATGGCAATCCCATCGCATATACCGGGTACGGAAGACATAAAGCAGTACCCCCCCCCGCTGTGCACACCTTTTTCAATTGCCCTCTCAAGATCGCGGAACCCAATATGTCCGGGGACGGAGTCCGTAAAACTGGAGATTAAACCTATAAAAGGCTTTTCCATCTCCGAACAAGGCAGTCCTGTAGCAAACAAAAGTGAGCGGTGAGGCGCTCTTTCCAGTCCTTTTTTTATCTTATCGCTTCGCATAAAAAATTTTATTTTCCACGAAAAACACTGAAAAAAAAATTACTCCCCCCCTTAATCCCCACTAACAAAGGGGTGGCCAAGGAGTGTACAATACTAATATGCGAGCCTTTTAAAATCAAATAAAATAATCTATTTTGCAGTAGAAGGTTCCACTAATTACAGTTTATGATAACTGGTGTAATTCTCAGGTTTAAAAAGAAATACTAAATATTCTATTAAGTGCTTGAAAAGAATTTTTACGTTAGTATATTATAGAAATTAAAAACAGATTAACTTTAAAAAATGCGGAGGAAAAAAACATTGAGGATGCTTTTTCAATGATTCAATTATCAAACGTACTGGGAAAATATCGTTCTTTCTTCTTTGTCCTGTTAATGGTTCTTATTTTAATTGGCTTTGGATTCCGTATTTTTAAACCGGCCTCTGATCCTCCTCAATGGCAATATATTTACATTACCGATGAAGGCCATTATTCATACAACGCGCTTAACCGGCTTAGATATGGCGACTGGGCTTTGGAAGAGGCCCCATACGCATTGGTGACGCCTCTTTTTACAGCAAGCCAATTTTTAGTCGCTTCTCTTTTAAAGGGACTGCCGGATATTGTCCGGTGTCGTTCAATAAGCATTATAAGCGGTATTTTAGCGAGCCTTCTCCTCGCATTTTTTTTTGAGGGGAAATGGATACGCGTCATTGCTGTCCTCCTCGGGTCATTTTCTTTTCTTGGAATCGTATATTCCCGGTTGGGGATTACAGAAATGATGCTTGCCCTCTTTCTGCAACTTACCGTTTTGTCCGCCTTGCATGCCTTTAGGAAAAAAAATGCTTTATTTTCCTTTACAGCCGGTTTACTGGCTACCGGTTGTTTTATGATCAAGTTGACCGGAGCATTTATTATTCCCGTAATTTTGCTGGCGCCTTTTTTTTGCGGGATACCTTATCTTAAACTCAAATCATACTGGAAGGGTTTAATAACCGGACTGATAGCCGGTGGAACTATCTGGCTGATTTTTATCGGTATACCCTACTGGGAAGAATGGCGTTATATGGTAAAGGCAGTAACCTCTTTTGGATCTCAATCTATTTCATGGAATCTTCAAGGATTATTTAAATCTTTTTTGAAATTACTTTTATCACCTGCCCTCCAGACCATGCCATTGTTATGGCCTCTCGCCATTAGCTGGTGTCTGTTTTCTTTTCTGCCCCGGGTGAAAAACAAAGAAAACAGCTTTTTGGATATTCTCCTTTTTCTCTGGTTAGTTTTTGGAGTGGGAGTGCTGGGAATCGCTATGTATCAACCCGCTCGATGGCAACTTATTATTTTACCTCCTGTAATAGTTATAGGTTTGAAATTTTTAGCTTCTAATCCTCGTCTTTTTGTTATGATAATTTCGTTTGTATTCATCGCAACACTTTCAAGCTCTTACTCAATATTTATTTCACACCGATTTTTAAAAATAACCGGGCCGTTTGATCCTACCTATGGAATATTTAGTCATATTGTCCCAGCCTGCGGGGCAATCTTAATTTTTTTTATAGTTTATTTTGCATTGAAAAAAGCAACAGGGCACCGGTGGCAAGCGATACTATGCTCCGTAATAACATTGGAGTTGATTATCCAGTGTTTGTTTCATTTTGCTGTTACAGTGCCATCGTTCAGCCGGGTAAGTCAATGGACGACAATTTCTTTTGATATGAAAGAACTGAAGGCGAAAAAATCAGTAATTTCAGGAAAAATTGTGGAAAATTTGGCGCTCTATTCCGATATCCCTGTCCTTCCAATATTTTATTTTTTAGAAAACAATTATGACTCCTCTATTGCAAATTTTTATTTGCGACAGAAAAGACTTCCGACCCATTTTATACTTCCAGGTTTTGAACGAAAAACGTGGAGGATAAAAGCTCCACGATTCATGAACAGTCTTCAAGAGGAGAAAAAATATTTTCTTCATATTGGAGGCATTGGTTTTCAGGAATTTTACCTTTACAGGATAAAATCTTTTGCTTGGCTTGGCAAGGAGCGAGTTATTGAGAAAAGAGATTTTCAGTAGAGACTGGCACTTAGTTGCATAAATAAGCGTAATATGGTTTGAGTTTTTTTGTGTAGACTTTTCTTTTGGTCCACTCGAATGGAGCGGCCTTTTTATTATACACTGCGACAAAGTCATCAATGGCTTTACGGACTTGCTGAGGTGATGTAAAGCTTGCATTCTTGAGAGCACTCCGGCTTAATATGCTGAACCAGCATTCTACCTGATTTAACCATGATGAATAAGACTGTTAAAAACTTTCATCAAAACAGCTTTTTTAAATTTTCTTTGAAAGGGGGGTCTAACGATCCCCTTTTCAGTGATAATAGCGTGAACTAATTTATTCGGGGTTACATCAAAGGCCGGGTGAGCTACGTCAATCCCATCGCATATACCGGGTACGGAAGACATAAAGCAGTACCCCCCCCGCTGTGCACACCTTTTTCAATTGCCCTCTCAAGATCGCGGAACCCAATATGTCCGGGGACGGAGTCCGTAAAACTGGAGATTAAACCTATAAAAGGCTTTTCCATCTCCGAACAAGGCAGTCCTGTAGCAAACAAAAGTGAGCGGTGAGGCGCTCTTTCCAGTCCTTTTTTTATCTTATCGCTTCGCATAAAAAAATGACATACTCCCCGACGCAGAGCATCGGGGTATCTAAAACAACTTTATCAATTTTTTCGACGTAGAACGTCGGGGAATTAAACCCACTGTGTGGGATTAAACCACTGAATACACGGAGTGGCCAGGGCCACAGCCAAATGGAGCTACCGCTCCGGTGAGCAAAAAAACTTTGCTAAGCTTTGCATAAGGCACTGTAAAAATAAAGGACTAAACTTTGCATAAGGCGTTGTAAAAGACAAAAACTAAACAGCGCCTAAACAGTGCCTAAAAAAACACGATGTTGCAAGATTGAAGTACGGAAATCACTGAAATAATTTTAAATGTACAAATTAGGTAACTACTCAGGTGAAGTGATTTTTGTTACGCAGGTAGGAAAGGATGACC
>CBDUII010000087.1:0-8660 GCA_965367285.1 uncultured bacterium | reverse complement strand
CCGCGTCTGAAACAACTATAGCTATAGTTGGAAAATATATTAATTTACAGGATTCTTATAAAAGCCTTACTGAAGCGCTTGTGCATGGTGGAATCGCAAACAACGCCCGTGTATTGATCAACTGGGTTGATTCTGAAAAAATCGAGAAAGAGGGTTCTGAAAGATTTTTAAATAGTGTGGATGGCATTCTGGTGCCGGGAGGCTTTGGTGAACGGGGTATCGAAGGAAAAATAAAGGCGGTTACATACGCGCGGGAAAACAAAATCCCCTATTTAGGAATCTGCCTGGGAATGCAATGCTCTGTAATTGAATATGCTCGAAATGTTGCTGGTCTTACAAAGGCAAACAGTTCGGAGATAGATCCCGGCGTTAAACACCCTGTTATAGATCTTTTGCCTGATCAGAACGGCGTCTCCTATAAAGGCGGTACCATGAGACTTGGAGCATGGCCCTGCCAATTAAAGAAAAAAACATTGGCGTATGCCGCTTATAAAAAACGTGAGATTTCAGAACGGCATCGTCATCGATATGAATTTAACAATAAATTCCGGCTTCAGCTGGAAGAAACCGGGCTGATAATAAGCGGCGTTTCACCGGATGGAAACCTGGTGGAAATTATAGAAGCCCCAAACCACCCGTGGTTTGTTGCTGTTCAGTTTCACCCGGAATTCAAATCCACTCCCATGAACCCCCACCCGCTATTCAAGGATTTTATCCATGCCTCTTTAAAGTCCAGGGTAGAAGAAAATGAGTTATTCTCCGCGGAAGCAGGAAGCGCATTAGTGACATAACAAGTAGAGCAGATAGTATATGCCGCGCACAACTCACAAATTGACATAGGAGAAAATCCGAAATTAGAATATCTAAATTCGAAACAAATCCAATTGAATTTTAAATTCTCAATCCGGATTCTAAAATCCTAAATAAAAAAACTGTCAACTGCCTACTGTTCACTGTCTACTGTTACTATGGGTTATAGCCATCCTTTTTTTTAATTTCTCAATCCTATCTGTTGCTTCATTTTTTGAAATGAAGCCCAGCCGGAGGTCTTCCCGCATCATCAGTATCTCAAATTCCAATGCCTTTAAAACAAACTGTTCAATGTCTAACGAGCACCCTCTGCTGAATACCACGCTCCTGGTGTTGATTTTATCAGGTTTAATTTGTTTAAAAACTCGTTCCGCGTTTTTAGGATTAACGGCTCCACCTATTGATACTTTTATGTTCTTTCTTTGCGCGGCTTCAACAATAACTTTGCACATATTATCGACTTCAGGATCATCGACTTCTTTATTTACAGACAGGGAGAGGTCTCCCCTTCCGATAGTAATTTCGTCGATATAGCTAATCTAAGAAATAGAAAAAATTTTAGAAAGATTTTCATAAGCGGTTATAGTTTCGATCTTGATATGTTTTGACAGGTCTTCAAATCGTTCAAATATTTCTTTAAAGGAGCTGATATATTTTTGCAGCGAATAACTGCTTTCTACCATAGGAGCAATAACGCCGGAAATATCCTTTAAAGCGGATATCTTTTTCATATCGTTTCTTGCTTCCGGACCGCCTATTTTAACAAACACAGGCAAAACAGGAGATGCAATTTGAGCCCAGTAAGCAATTTGGTCAAAACTCATTCCAGCATCTTCTGTGGATAGTTTTAAGCCGGAGGCGCCATATTCTTCTTTTAACTCCCGCAACAGCAGGCTGGTTTTTTGCTCCGACTGATCGATTTTTTGAACTTGCAGCATATTTTTTTAGCAAAGATTTTTTTGACAGGATAACAGGATAATTTAATCCTGTCTAATAAGAAGGGTTACCGTCTTTCTTAAAAATAATTTTTGAATCAATATCATTAATACTTCCGCATCCGGTCATAACCATTGCCCTCTTAAACTCTTCTATCATAGTCCGAAAAACAAAAACCACTCCATCTTTCCCTTCTCCCACTGCCCCGATTGCTACAGGCCTTCCAACTAAAACAGCTTCCGCTCCCAGAGCAATGGCCTTCACAACATCTGTCCCTGTCCTTATTCCACCGTCCGCCAAAATAGTTATTTTTCCTTTTACTTCTTTTACAATAGAGGGAAGAACCTCCGCAAAGCCAGGCATAAAGTCCATAACTCTGCCGCCGTGGTTGGAAACCACTATAGCATCAGCTCCGGCTTCCACAGCAAACAACGCGTCCTCAGGAGTCATAATCCCTTTTAAAATAAAAGGCAGATTGGTTTCTTTTTTTATTTCTTGCAGGTCTTTCACAGTTTTTGGTCCAACAGGTTGTTTTTTCAGTTCCATGGTTTTAAAAGACACAGCGTCTATATCAATCCCAACAGCTTTTGCGCCTGCTTTTTCCGCCGCGTGAATTCTCTTAATTATTTCCTGGTTAAATTCTCTCGGTTTAAAAACAGGAATTCCCCACCCCCTGTTTTTCTTTATAGCTTGAAGACCAATTTTATATTTATCCGGTTCTGCTCCATCTCCTATCATTCCAATAGACCCGGCAATTTGGCATCCTTCAATAACCGCCTCTGAATATTCCAGTTCATCAACGCCGCCGCCCATGTTAGTAAGAGTTCCGGTTATAGGCGCCGCAAGAACAGGAAAAGAAAGGGGTAGTCCTAATACATTCACCGATGTATCCGGGTATTTAACAGAATGAATCATTTTAGTCCTGATCTGATATTTAGCCAGTGATGTAAGGTTTGCAGTAAAAGAACTGCCGGTTCCTATGCCGCCCATTCCAGGCATTTCACCGGCACATTCAACCCCATCGCACACTTTACATACCCGGCAGGCTAAAGCAAATTTTTTACGGGCACTATTTCTTATTTTTTCAAAGCTGATTTCAGGGGAAGAATCTATAGTTATTTTAATAGTATCCAATGCTTTTTGACTGATCGCTAAGGCTTCTTCCCTGCTATTCCCGACAACAATCACATTTCCCGCTTTTTCCATATTACTGGTCTGGGCATGCATGGTATCCCCTACACCTTTATGCATAATAATTTCTGCAACTCCATTAATTTTCCTTGCCCTGTCGAGCCCATCTATAGAAACAATTTTCCCCGGTTTTGGGATTATGGCTCTTTCTAAAGCACATTTTTGGAATTTAGGCGTGAAATCAAAACTGTTTTCACCAATAGCTAATTTAACGGTTGCTCTCAATAAATTTACGCCGGTTGCAAGAGGATATGTATAAGAGGACATAAAACCACCACTCAATCGGGCAGCGATTTCTCCCACTTTTGCAACACCACCCGGGGTTATTTTAATATCACCTTTTGCGGCCCCGGTATCTATCCCCAGAGCTCTTATTCCATCACACATTACCTTACAAGCGGCATCAATATCTTTTTGCGGCAGCACTGAAGGCATAATATGCCCTGTTTCAATAAAATAAGGGAGCATTTCTATGATCCTGTCCGCAATGCCGGTAATGAAAATCTCATTTTCAACAACTAATGCATCAATACTCAGTTCCGGCCCTTCCATGAAACCTTCCAGAATGATTTCACCGCTAGTGGAAGCGTCTTTTGCGGCATGAAACGCTTCAATGAGTTCTTCCCTGACAGAAACCTTCCTGACGCCGCGTGCTCCCATATTATCAGCAGGTTTGATCACAAGGGGAAGCCCCAGTTTTTCCATGGCTTCCTTGGCTTCGTCAAGATTCCATACTCCATAAAAATCAGGAACAGGAACGCCCTTTTTCCGCAAACGTTGACGCATTTTGATTTTGTTCGTTGCCCTTTCCGCTACTTCAAATCTTATCCCGGGCAGCTTCAGGGCGTTGGCAACAGCGGCAACAGTTTTAGAAGCATCTGTCCCAATGGTGAGAACGCCGTCTATCGGATGCCGGTTATGGAATTCCCGCGCCTTCATAACAGCCATATCGATGTTGCGCGTGCTGACCAGCATTGGGAAATCAGCCATTTTAAACCCTTCGGAATCCGGATTATAGTCGGTTACAATAACCTTCAACCCCATTTCAATAGCTTCTTTGATAGCAGGGATTTGCATTATCCCACCGCCGATAATCATGATTGTTTTTTGCTTTTTCATTTGACTGAAACCACAGATTACACAGATGGCACAGATTTTAAAATAACTGTTGCATTAATTAATGAATCTTTTAAATCGTAAAGATTCTTCTCCAAAATTAATGAGTAAACCTATTTTATGCTTACTTGTTTTGAGGCTATTTAAAATCTGTGCTTCGTCCACCTTTGTTAAACTTTTTTCCGCTTTTATCTCAACTACTATTTCTTTGAAAATTATAAAATCAGGGACATAATATTTTTTTAGTTTCTTTCTTTTATAAAATATTTCTAACTTTGGTTGTGAAACAAAGGGATTTTTTTTCTCTTCAAATTCAATTTCCAGACATTCCTGATACACAGCTTCCAAAAGACCTGGCCCCATTGCTTTGTGAACTTCAATCGCTGCGCCAATAATTTTGTGTGTTCTTTCATCTCTTATCATTGATTTAATTAATCAGTGAAATCCGTGAAATCTGTGGTTCCTTTTTTTACAATTTTTCAATTTCATTCACAACTCTTTGCAATCCTTTTCCATCTACCATTTTTTTCCCCGCACCGCTCATTTTTTTTCTTTTCGCGATATCCAGAGCATTGATAGTTGGAACTATTTCTTTCAAGACTGAATTTCTCCACATTCCCAGGTTTACAGCAGCTCCCCGGTTTTGAACCTTTGACGCCTTTTGTTGTTGATGTTCCACCTGGCTGATGACAAAAGCCGGTGTTCCAACAGCACAAGCCTCATAAAGAGTTATTCCACCGGCGCAAATAACAATATCCGCATTAAACAATATTTCCGCGAGGTCGGGTAGATTTTTGTGAATTTCGCATTTACCGTCATTATTCCGGACGAAATCCATGTTTTCCAGCTTAGTATCCTTATCGTTAAAACCCGCGCCTAAAATTAGGCCTATTTTGAAGTCCGATCCGGATTTTAGAAGACATTTTGCAATTTCAGGCCCTATACACCTCGGATCCGTTCCTCCCATGGAGATAACAACTCGCCCAATTTTTTCAGGTATATTTTTTTCAAGATTTCTAAATACTGAAAACCGGGTATGTACAATAACATATTTAAGACCGAATAAGCTTCTGGCTTTTGAAAAATCAGAAGAATCAAGATTTGCGTCAATCAAAAGGTCCACATGGTCCCTGCCGGCACCAAGATCATCAAAACTCACCACCTTATTGCCATTTTTTTTAAGTGATTTTATATAATTCTCATCAGTGTTGCTAACGTCAAGAACAATAATATCCGCCTCAAATTCCGGTTTGACCTCAAAAGACATTTTTTTAGATTTAATATAAAATATTTTTTTCTCTTCAAGCAAGCTAACGGCAGGGTTATAATCAGAAACAGCAAACGAAATGTTAAATCCGCGATGTTTCATTTCCTCCGCAACCTGGAGTTGTCTCATGAAATGCCCCATCCCTATTTCTTTAGAAGTATGGCAAAAAAGCAGTATATTCATTTTTAATTGATAACAACATAATATCGCCTTATCATACAATAAAAAGGACACAGATTTTGCAAGAATTTGCCGCTAAGAATGTTTGACATCCTCAAAATCAGCGTTAATCTACGTCCAAAATTAACTTTCTGTGTAATCCGTGTAATCTGTGGTTAAATAAAGTCAATTATGCAAACTCTCATCTTAGGCGCGGGACCTGCGGGGCTTTCCGCGGCATATCACCTTAAAAACAAACATCTCCTTATTGAAAAAGAAGATCGAGTCGGCGGACTGGCCAGATCAATCGAAAAAGATGGCTTTATATTCGATTTCGCGGGACATATTTTCTTCACAAAGGACCGCTATGCGAATACGTTAGTGAAAAAACTTTTAGGCAAAAACATTCATTTTCAAAATAGAAACGCCTGGGTTTTTTCTAAAGATACTTTTACACGTTATCCTTTTCAGGCAAACACTTTTGGATTACCCAGAGAAGTGGTCATGGAGTGCATGCTTGGAGTGATTGAGGCTTCAAAAAACGGGGAAAGCGGAAAACCACCAAAGCATTTCAAGGAGTGGATCATTAAAACTTTTGGCGCCGGTATTGCCGAACATTTTATGTTCCCATATAACAAAAAGGTCTGGGCCACTCCTCTTGAAAAAATGACTTATGAATGGATTGCAAACAGGGTAATGACTCCAAAAATTAAGGAAGTGTTGGAAGGGGCGCTTGAGTCAAGGCCTGTAACGTTTGGTCCCAATTCAAGATTCGCTTACCCTCTTTATGGCGGATGCCAGGCGCTTGCGGATTCATTTCTCCCCTGTCTCAAACACACAGACCTTCTTTTGAATTCCAAGGTGGTTAATGTCAATACGGAAAGAAGGATGATAACATTAAAAAGCGGTAAGGAGTTTGAATATAAAACAATGATCTCAACTTTGCCACTCCCGGAAATCATTAAACTATGTAAAAAAATTCCAAAGGAGGTCAGAAAGGCAGCGCGGGAATTGATGTTTACCTCTGTCTACTGCCTGAATATTGGGATCGATCATCCGAAAATCACAGATAAAAGCTGGATTTACTACCCTGAAGAGGATGTTACATTCCAGCGTCTTTTTATCCAGAGCAACGCTTCTCCAAATGTAGTTCCGCATGGAAAGAGTTCTGTTGCTGCGGAAATTTCCTACTCAAAATTCAAACCAATCTCAAAAGAAGGACTTATTGAAAGGGTTATCAATGATCTGCTTAAAACACGGTTTATAGAAAATAAGAATCAGGTTATTCTCACGGATCTTCTCGATTTGAAATACGGTTACATTATTTTTGAAAAAAACCGTCAGAAAAAGGTCAATAAAATTAAAAACTTTTTGCGCGAGAAGGGAATTCATGTGGCGGGACGTTTTGGAGAGTGGGAATATTACAACATGGATCACGCTATATTAAGCGGGAAAAAGGCCGCAGAGGAGATAAGTAAGAAGTGAACTATCAGCAATAAAGTTGTAATGAACTACCTCTGGGCAAGCCCACGAGGTATCGAATGAAAATCTTTGTTGAAAATTCGCAGCAAGCTGCTGGAAATTAAACCCACTGTGTGGGATTAAAACTCACTTCCTTAGTGAGCTTTTTTTCGCTTTTCTTCATAACGAACCGCTGCTTCCGGTTCGTGTTCCGTATTAGCGTGCCCTTTGCCGCGTCTCACGCCAATGACAACCAGAAATTTTCGCCTCAGTTGTCGCAGTGGCTGCGCGACTAAACGATGGACGCTAATCCACCACGGGCGACGCCTGGCTCGCTCGAACTCCTCCGGTGTAAACTGATCTGGCCGGCATTGTATGAAATGCTTTAGACGGTGGTATTCATCGGTCTTCTGTAACATGCGCAACACTAACCGTATTGGCCATGAATTACCCGGCCACCAACCGGGCAAACGAAAACTCACCTGGAAATCTATAAGGTAAGGCTTGCCGTCATTTCCAACAATAATATTTTCACGCTTATGTAAATCCACATAAGCCCAGTCGCGGAGATGCAGTATCGCAAGCAGATCGCTTAACTGGGAAAAGAATTCATCACTTACATGTTCTTCTCTCATCAACGGATGCCCCTCAATGTAATCATGAGCAGCAACATTAGGAACCTCCCTGCCGTTGACTGTCAGTTTCCCCGCAAGGTTTGGGATATATGGAGTATCAGCCATCTCGGCAAATAACAGCGCCTCCCGTTTTGCAAGTAACCTCCCCAACCATCCCATTGGCAACCCAAAAATTGGCTGTACACGGTTGAACTTACAAGTTATTTTGCCTTTTAAGCCCTCGTATAGCGCAGTAGCTGCCCATGAGTCGTGTTTAAAGATTTCAACCTGCTTGTAAATCTTTCCGTCAACTTCAATTTCTGGAGGTGGATCATTTAACCCCAGGGCACGGAACAACCTGGGTCTTGGTCTAACTGAGGTAGAACTTTTATTTTTACTAAACATTGAAAGTTTATCCTTTTATTCCAATTTTTAATTTAGCTGCTCAAAATCAGGAAATTGAGGCAAACCTATATAATCATCAGGCGGAACTGTGCCTCTCTTAATTTTGATTCTGAACAGCCTGCAGGTTGTGACGGGCTTTTTCAAAGTTTGGATTTATTTTTATCGCTTCATAATAATGAGCGATGGCTTTATTTAACTTATTTTGCATTGAAAAAGCAACTCCAAGATTGTAATGCACTTCCGCATAGTCAGGGTCAATTTTTAATGCTTCATAAAAGTATACAATGGCATCATTAAGCTTTCCCTGTTTGCCCAAAGCTAATCCAAGGTTATTATACATGTTGGAACTGTCAGGTTTAATATTAAGACTTAGTGCTTTTAAAAAGTGTTTTATCGCTTTATCCATCTCCCCTTTCTTTAGCAAGGCATCACCCATTTCATAATGCGCTCTGGCAAATTCAGGCTTAATGTCCAGCGCTTTCGAATAATGATTAACAGCCTCAACGACTTTGCCCTCATCAGCTAAAGCAACTCCCAAGTTATAGTGAGCTTCAGCAAAAGCGGGACTGAGCTGAAGCGCCATGGAATAGGATTTAATTGCTTCGGATATCTCCCCCTTGATAGCTAACGCGACACCAAGATTGTTGTGAATTGGGGTCACATCTCGACTATTGATATATTGGGAATAATCGGTATAATGA
>CBDUII010000086.1:0-8664 GCA_965367285.1 uncultured bacterium | reverse complement strand
TTGTAAATTTGAATGAATTTGTTGAAGCGGTTATGCATTTCTTTACACTTTGTTCTGATATTTTTTTTATGAATTTGTTTAATCATTGTATGGGTTATTCATCACCGCCTGTATTAATTTATTTGCTATCCTGTTTATGCAAAGTTTCAAATAGGGATAATCCTTGATATTACTTCCCTTGATAAAGCGCGACCCAAAAGCGCATTCATACCCCTCTTCAATTTTTCTATAACAGGCCACAATATCTAAAGGTGAATCCGACCCGTCGGCCATGACAATTGCCACAACATCGCCTTTAAAAGCAGCAAGACCTTCTCTGACAGCTATTCCGAAACCCGGATTTGAGGTGCGGTTAATATAAGAGAAGTTTTGTTGTTTGTTTTTTATTTTTTTGCAAACTGACTTTGTGCCGTCGGCACTGTTATCGTTAATAACAAGAATATCGAAATTTATGTTTTCAGCATCCAACTCTTTAATTATGCTGCTCACCGTCTCTTCCAAACAGCCTTCTTCATTATGAGCGGGAATAATAATAGATAAATTCATGATTTTTCAAAAAGGATTATGAAATTGATTTTTCTACATTAACACCTGTTGTACTCTCTGTTCATTTTCGCGAATCCATTCAAATATATCGCGCAGAATTTCCCTGGCATCTTTTTGGGGCGACCAGCCGGTTGCCTCGGTTATCTTCCGGTTATCTGAAATATAAATCGGAATATCGGCGGGGCGAGTTTCAGGTATGAGATTGATTTTCAGTTTATTCCCGGTAATCTCTTCGCAAAGCTCTGTTGTCTCTTGCAGAGAGAGACTTATGTCCTTACCGCCTCCAGCATTAAATGTCTTTCCGTTAATTTGTGGTAATATTTCTAATTCTTTTAAAACCAGTTTTGAAAGATCATCTACATGTAAAAGATCCCTTACTTGTTTTCCCGATCCATTGAATCCTATATATTGAAGAGTAGTTTTAAAATAGTGATGCAACATCCACAAAGAAAAAACTCCCTGGTCAACTTTTCCCATTTGCCAGGGGCCTGCGATAACGCCGCAACGGTTAATAACCGCCCGAATACCATACATGGCAATGTATTCCTGAATAATCAATTCCGATGCCAGTTTTGCCGCTCCATACATGGAACGCCAGCCGTCCAAGGGAAATTCTGTGTTGATCCCCTCCTCAGACGCTCCAACAAAAGGTTGTTCGCTGTTTAAAACAAACCTCGTTGATTCTTCCTTGTAAGACAGTTTTTCAAGGTTCACAACAGGATAAACTCTGCTGGTGGAAAGAAAAATAAAATCGGCCTTATCTCTTCTTGCCAGTTCGAGGCAATTAATGGTCCCAACAAGGTTGGTATTGAGAACATACTCGGGAGATGAGCCAAATCCAGCCAACACGGAAGGCTCGGCGGAACACTCTACGATCAAGTCAATTTTTTTTTCAATATTTAAATCTTCTTTTGACCGAATGTCTCCATGAATGAATTCAATTTCCGCTTCCTTCAGCCGCTCAAGATTAAGTTCCGACCCCCTCCTTTTCAAATTGTCTAAACAAAGGACATTCCAGCGAGGTCTTTCTCGCTTCAAATATAGAGCTACATTGGAGCCTACAAAACCTGCTCCTCCTGTAACGAGGACTAATTTCATTACCTTTCTCTATTTCTTTAAATCAAAATAACGCATTAATCATTTATTAAACTTTATAATCCATTTGTAATAAATGTCATTATTAGATGAAAAATAAAAAGCAACTCATACAAAATTATAATTTACCACCATTTGTTCATGAAAAGAATCGGGTGCTTGCAATTAGCTATTCAGAAAAATTTTACAGTATTAATCGTAGCATTAATAGTCTAATTCCACCTTACAAAATTCACCGGTATTTATACTTAAAGTATCATCAATAAAAATAAGTTTATTGACAAAATACTTACATTACAATATATTTAGGCAATTATTTTAAATATTTGAGGAAGGCATATTTCCTGAGATGAAAAAAAAAGCTCTCATAACGGGCATTACGGGTCAAGATGGAAGTTATTTAGCAGAACTATTGTTAGAAAAGGGGTACGAAGTATATGGGATTGTGAGGCGGGTAGCATTTGAAGATCCAGAACACCGAATGGGAAGGATAATGCATCTGCAAGATAGAATAAGGCTGCTAAGTGGCTCATTGGAAAACTTTTCAAGTATTTATAAAATCATTCAGAAGGTAAAGCCTCAGGAGGTTTATCATTTGGCCGCTCAGAGTTATGTGACTTATAGTTTTGATGATGAATTTTCTACACTTCAAACAAATGTAAATGGAACTCACTATGTGTTATCAGCCTGTAAAGAGTTGACTCCTGCTATAAAGTTTTACTTCGCGGGTTCCAGTGAAATGTTTGGAGAAGCCGAAGAAGTACCTCAAATAGAAACTACCCGTTTTCATCCCAGATCGCCTTATGGTATATCAAAAGTTACGGGTTTTGAATTAACAAGAAATTATAGAGAAGCTTATGGCTTGTTTGGATGCAGCGGAATTTTATTTAATCATGAATCCCCAAGAAGAGGATTTGAGTTTGTCACAAGGAAAATAACTTCCACAGTAGCTAAAATGAAATACAGTCTCGCTGATAAACTAATATTAGGAAATTTGAATGCGAAAAGAGATTGGGGGTATGCTGCAGATTATGTTGAGGCTATGTGGATGATGCTTCAATATGGCGAACCGGATGATTATGTGATTGCTTCAGGTGAAACTCACTCGGTAAGAGAGTTTATAGAGTTAGCATTTCAGCATATTGATGTAGACATTGTTTGGGAAGGCAAGGGCTTAGAAGAAAAAGGAATTGATAAAAAGAGTGGTAAAATATTTGTTGAAACCGATAAAAATTTTTTTAGACCTGCGGAAGTCAGTTCATTGATGGGCAATGCTGCCAGAGCTAAAAAGGTTTTAAAGTGGGAACCAAGAGTCAGGTTTGCGGATTTAATTAAAATGATGGTAGAAAGTGACTTACAACTTTATAAAAAGATATCATCCTGAGCTCCTTTCAAATGTTTCTAATTCATAGTATCGGAATTTCAAAGTTTCACCTTGCAACCGCTTAGGAACCACAGATTTCACCGATTGCACTGATAAAAAATCAGTGCAATCGGTGAAATCTGTGGTTCCGGTTTTTTTCATTAATCAATCTATGTAATTATGTTCTATTCATATGATGCAACTTGCATATTCATGAACATATTTGGAATTATACTTTAATATTGGATATAAGTATGTTAGCATACATAATTATTCAAATTATCATCTTAAATTGGAAAATGAATGATACTCAATAATTTAAAAGCTATAACAAAAGTCGATAAAGGATTATTGCTCCGCCATATTTCAGGATTTAGTGAACAATGCCAGAATGCTGTTAATATTGCCAAAGCTTGCCCGAATTTTTCTAAACCCAAAAAGATTCACAATATAGTGATACTTGGGATGGGTGGTTCCGCTATTGGCGGGGATTTGTTAAAAACCATTTTCGTTAATGAATCTCCGATACCCATTATAGTTAATCGAAATTATAATTTACCACAATTTGTTAATGAAAAAAGTCTGGTGTTTGCAGTTAGCTATTCAGGAAATACGGAGGAAACTTTAACTGCCTTTAAAGAAGTGCTCAAAAGAAAATCAAAAGTTATAGCTATTACAAGCGGCGGGAGATTGGCATTTCTTGCTAACCGCGAGAAAGTACCACTGGTTAAAATTCCTTCGGGAATACCACCAAGAGCTGCTATGGGATACCTGTTTTTTCCAATGATTGTCTTTCTTCAAAAATGGAATATTATTGAAAATCAAACCCTGAATATATTAGATACTATTAATACTATTCAAAAGCAGGAAGAAAAGTACAACAGTCAGAAGAGTACCCCGGGTAATCGTGCCAAGGAACTGGCGACTAAGTTACACAAAAAAATTCCCTTGATAATCGGAATTGAAGACTCAACTGATGTTGTGGCATTGAGATGGAAATGCCAGCTAAACGAAAATAGCAAAAATCTCGCATTCACGCAGTTTTATCCGGAATTAGGTCATAACGATATAGAGGGATGGAAAGGCATAGGAAGATTGTCAAAAAATCTGGTAGGTTTATTTTTGAGAAATTCTGATGAATCAGAAGATTCCATCCATCGAATTGACGTCATAAAAACTTTTTTAAAAAACCATGTGAGTGAGATTATCGATGTAAAAGAGGAAGGGAGCAGTAAATTAACACAAATTCTCTCCCTCTGTCACCTGGGAGATTATGTGAGCTTTTACCTTTCTGTTTTGAATAAAGTTGATCCTACTCCTGTTAGCAATATCGATGCACTAAAGGAAAAGCTGAGAAATCAAAAAAGCAAGGTATTGAAAAAGAGCACGAAAGCGCTCAAATAAAACCTTTCTTTTGCAAGAAAATGCTGCATTTAAGTCCTACCGTCTTAAACTGCTTTCCGGTCAATAATAATTTACGATAATTCACTTAATTATTTATATGGGACGAATTAGAAATTTCTCAATTATTGCGCATATTGACCACGGCAAGTCAACCTTGGCTGACCGCCTTCTTGAATTTACCGGAGCACTCTCCCAACGGGAGATGATGGATCAGGTGCTCGACACCATGGAACTCGAACGAGAAAGGGGTATCACAATAAAAGCCCAGACAGCGCGCCTTACCTATCAATATGAGGATGGTGAAGAATATATTCTTAACCTCATAGATACTCCGGGACATGTTGATTTTAGTTATGAAGTTTCACGCAGCCTTGCTGCCTGTGACGGAGTTTTGCTGGTGATTGATGCTTCCCAGGGAATACAGGCTCAAACCATAGCAAACATAAATCTTGCCATTGAACATAACCTTAAGATTATACCGGTAGTTAACAAAATTGATTTACCCAATGCCGATCCCGAAAATGTAAAAAAGCAAATTGAAGATGTTCTGCATTTAGATTCCTCTGACTCTATCTTAGTTAGCGCCAAACAGGGAATCGGGATAAAAAAAGTACTTGAAGCAATTATAATCAGAATTCCACCCCCCAGCGGTAAAAAAAATGCTCCTCTAAAAGTTTTAATTGTTGATTCATGGTATGACTTATACCAGGGGGTTGTCCTGCTGGTTAAAGTGTTTGATGGGATTTTAAAAAAAGGGATGGCTATTAGATTAATGGCTACAAAAAAAACAACCGAAGTAGAGTCTTTGGGAGTCTTTGCGCCCACCGCAAAAACTAAAGATGATCTTATTGCCGGTGAAGTCGGTTTTCTTGTTTCGGGGCTGAAAGACATTAAAGACACAAAAATAGGTGACACTATTACCTCTGAAGTAGAACCGCTTTCAACCCCGCTCCCAGGATATAAAGATGCCAAGCCAATGGTTTTTTGCGGTCTTTATCCGGTGAATAACTCCCAGTTCGATTTCCTGCGTGATTCCTTGGAAAAGCTTCACCTTAATGATTCCTCTTTTGTATTTGAACCTGAAACTTCAAAGGCTCTGGGATTCGGATTTCGCTGCGGTTTTCTTGGCTTACTGCATATGGAAATAACACGAGAGAGATTGGAAAGAGAATATAATTTAAAGCTCATAACTACAGCCCCGACAGTAGTTTATCAGGCTGTTACCGTGAATGGAGAAATTGTTCTGGTGGAAAACCCTTCTAATATGCCTTCACCCAATGAGACGTCCGTAATAAAGGAGCCCTTTATTGAAGCTACTATTATTACACCTATTGAATTTATTGGGCCTATCATTAACCTGGCTCAGGAACGAAGAGGCATTCAAAAGAGTTTAAAATATTTAAATGACCATTTAGCTATGCTGGTTTATGAACTACCTCTTAATGAAATGGTTTTTGATTTTCATGACTGCCTAAAGTCAATTTCAAAAGGCTACGCTTCTTTTGATTACGAACATTTGGATTATCGTCCATCTAAATTAGCAAAATTGGATATACTGATTAATGGAGATTCAGTCGATGCTTTATCGGTTATAGTTCATAAAGAAAAGGCTTATTATATAGGAAGAGAATTAGTAAAAAAAATGAGAGATATAATACACAGACAGATGTTTGAAGTAGTTATTCAGGCCGCCATTGGAAACAAAGTAATTTGCAGAGAGACTGTAAAAGCGCTGAGAAAAAATGTGACGGAAAAGTGTTACGGTGGAGATGTTACGAGAAAAAGAAAGTTGCTGGAAAAACAAAAGGAAGGTAAAAAAAGGATGAAGCAAATTGGAAAAATATCAATCCCGCAAGAAGCTTTTTGGGCAATTTTAAGCACCGATGAAAATAGAACGCGGATTTAACGGATGAAACGAATCTGCACTGCAAATCTGTAAAATTGTGTTTTTTTAGTCGTTGTTTACTTTTGCCTTTTACAACGACTTATGCAGAGTACAGCGCCTTATGCAAGGCTTAGCAAGGTTTTTCTAACCTATTGAAAAACATTAGACAGAATTACAGGATGAACATGATGTAAATCCAGTTAATCAAAAACGTCTATCAATAGGCTTTGACGTAAATCTTTTTTAAGGACTTAAAAATTGTTTTAAAAAGATGGATTATAGATTTTTATATAACAAACTACGATTTTTTATCATACAGCAACGTGTTTTTTTGTAAAATTTCTTCTGATATTACTTGTTTTGATCATTTGTTATCTAAAAATCTATAAACTTAAGATAAACAGGAATTAAAAACTATCCAGTTCATCCTGCCAAAACATTTTTTTTGGTTGCGGCCCCATGGCCGCTCTGCGTCATCTGCGTTCTATTTTTTTAGTTGCGGCTTCCCTGTGCTAAGTTCTCTGCAATGAAATTTTACGAGCTTTGTTATGAAAAAAAATAAAGAGGATATTGATATAAATTCGAAAAGAAAAAAAACAGTCTTTAGGGAATACCTGGAGGCTATTATTATAGCCCTTATCCTGGCGCTATTTATACGTACATTTGTTGTTCAGGCTTTTAAAATCCCTTCAGGCTCTATGGAAAATACTTTGTTGATTGGAGATCATATTCTAGTAAATAAGTTTAGTTATGGAATTAAGATCCCTAATAAGATTTTTTTCTCAAACATTAAATTATTTAGGGATATCCGATTTTTTGAAGAAATACCTGAGCGGGGAGATACCATCGTTTTTGAATATCCAAAAGACGAAAGCAGGGATTTTATTAAAAGAGTAATTGGTTTGCCGGGAGAAGTTTTTGAAATAAAAGCTCAAACTATCTATATTAATGGCAAACAGATTAAAGAACAATATGTAATCCACCGCGATCCTTACATGGCAGACAGGCCGTTGTATCCAAGAGATAATTACGGGCCGGTAGTTATTCCGGAAAAACAACTTTTTGTAATGGGTGATAATCGGGAAAACAGCCAGGACAGCAGGTACTGGAACTTTTTGGATTTGGCTCGGGTTAAAGGAAAGGCTTTTATAATCTACTGGTCATGGAACAGTAAGAAATTTGGCGTAAGGTGGAACCGCCTCGCGAAATTAATTAAATAGTTAACTTTGCGCTCTTTGCGTCTCTGCGGTAAATTTTGATCTTTTAAGTACCACAAGCCTCCTCTGGTGATTTATTAAGGGGAGTGCATAAGCGTGATTCTTCACAATACTATACTCGTCGCTGAATTTTTTTTTGAAAATCTTTATTTCTTTATCCACTGATGGCCCTTTCATGAAAATTGCTAAACCACCTGTTTCAAGACAAGATGAAATACGTGGCAATGTTTTTGATATTGGCTCCAATGCCCTTGTAATTACTGCTTTTACCATAGTTTCAAAATTTTGATTAATTTTTTTAGGGAAAATATGAGTGTTGTCCAGGTGTAATGAATCAGTAACTTCTTTTAAAAATTGAACACGTTGCTTGCGAGGTTCAGCTAAAATGATCTTCTCATCCGGAAACAAAATCTTTAAAAGAATCCCTGGAAAACCGGCTCCTGACCCTATATCAAGTAGCGGAAAAGGGATAGTAATTAATTTTTGGACAATAAAGCAATCCACATAATGTTTAAGTATAATTTCATTAAAATCTCTGATACCGGTCAGGCCGTATTCTTTATTCTTTTCCTGAATTAGATTATGGTATTGCCAGAGCTTATTTAATTGGATATTATCAAGTTTGATAGCGCATTTTCCCAAAAGCTGGCTCATTTTGTATTTATCTTCAGGCATTTTTTTGTATAAATTTTAAGCAAAAAAAGAACGGTGATTTAAGTATTATTTAACTTGACATACCTTGAAAATATAATATAATAAACAGTTTGCATGAATTATGAATTGCTGGCGTAGCTCAACCGGTAGAGCAGCTGATTTGTAATCAGCAGGTCATGGGTTCAAATCCCTTCGCCAGCTCCAAAAGTAGTTGATTAATGGTGATAGTTTCCTTCCTTTATTTTACTGCATTTTTAAAAATTTGATAGTTTTCTTTGCAATATTTTCATGTAAAAAATCGAAATTTGAAGAAATTTAGTAGCAGTGGAAGCGGGTTAGGGGAAAAGGATACGTTGAAAGTGCTTAGCGAGCGCATTCCCCGCAGTCTTGCAGAGCTACGAAGCTAAGCTTGGCTTTGAGCTCAGTTCTGTTGCAGGGAGCTTCAATGGAGAGGTTCCCGAGTGGCCAAAGGGAACAGACTGTAAATCTGTCGGCTTATG
>CBDUII010000085.1:0-8681 GCA_965367285.1 uncultured bacterium | reverse complement strand
AACAAGTGTAACTATAAAAAACTAAAAACTGGTCTTGACAATCCAGTCCACCTTATCCAGGATGATTTCCGACACGAGATTTTCATGGACTGATATCGCAAGAGAGACGGCAAAACTTTATAAACCTGTTCAAGAAACAATCGGTTAAAAAAAAGAACCACAGAGGCACTAAGGAAAGGAGTTAAGGAGTTCTGGAGTTAAGAGTTTTTGTTTTAATTTTCCAACTCACAAATCTTTTACTCCCCCAACTCATTTTTCTCTCCTTTTCTCCTGAATTTTTTTGCGTCTTTGTGTCTTGGTGGCTAAAAATCTTCCTTAAAAAAGTATTATAAAATGACGATGCCAAATGTTTCAATAATTTGTCCAATTCGAAATGAGGCTAAACATATAGCCAAATGTCTTGATTCAATAATTAGGCAGGATTTTCCTAAAGAGAAAATGGAGATTTTAGTTGTGGATGGAATGTCTGACGATGGTACAAGAAGGATTGTGGATGAATATGCGACAAAGAATCAAAATATCATTCTTTTGGATAACCCAAAAAAAATTGTTCCTTCGGCTATGAATATCGGCATTAATAAGTCAAAAAGGGATATAATTATATGGGTTGATGGACATTGCTATTTGGAAACAAACTTTGTTCGAAAATGCGTAGAAAAATTACAAAGCATAGAGGATATCGATTGTGTTGGGGGACCTATATGTAGCATTAGTAACACCTTTGTTGCTGGAGGGATTGCTATTGCTATGAGTTCTCCGTTTGGAGTTGGAAATACCAAATTTCGATATAGTAAAAAAGAGGGCTATGTTGATACCCTGGCTTTTGGAGCTTACAGGAGAGAAGTGTTCGATAAAATTGGCTTGTATGATGAGGAGCTGGTTAGAAACCAGGATGATGAATTTAATCTGAGACTGGTAAAAGCAGGCGGGAAGATATTGTTGTCACCGGAAATAAAATCCTATTATTTTACCAGGTCTTCTCTTAAAGCATTATGGAAACAATATTTTCAATACGGATTCTGGAAAGTCCGTGTTATTCAAAAACACAAAATGCAGGCTTCCTGGAGGCATTTAATCCCGGTAGAATTTGTTCTTTGCTTACTCGGTAGTTTTGTTTTATCTTTTTATATGAAGACCGGACTCCTTTTTTTCTTCGGTATATTTACCGTCTACCTTACATCTTCTTTTATTATTTCTTTTTTTGTATCATCGAAGCAAGGGTTGAAGTATTTTCCTTTGCTGCCTGTTGTTTTCGCTGTACTTCATTTTAGTTATGGAATAGGGTTTTTAATGGGCCTGATAAAGTTTTTCCCCAGGTGGTTCCATTCTTGAACCTGTACTGCAAACTTACAAAACATTGTTTGTTTTCTCCTTTAGAGATAACGGAAACGATAGCCAACATTTACCTAAATGTTGTAAGGGGTGATTTAATTATGTAAAATTACCAGGGATACAGTTTTTCGCAAAGCTACAAAGCCGCAACCAAAGATGACAGAGGCCAGAGGACAATAGGCAGTAAGGTTATAAAAAAATAATTAATTTTTTACAAAAAGGAGGAAATAGAAATGGGACAGGATAATGGAAAGAATTATATGAATACTCTTTTATGGGGATTAATTATTCTTGTTGTAGGAGTGGTAATGGCATCAATCATTAGCGCTCCATTTAAAGCATTAAAAGACGATATTCCACGGATTATTAAAAGCTCCATTAAGGCAGCCAAGGATGAAATTAATATTAAAGACATTGTAAATGAGGTCGCCAAAAGTGTGAAGGATGAAATTAACATTAAGGATATTACTCAGGAAATTGCCAAAAGCATAAGAGCATAAGGGATGAAATTGACATTAAAGATCTTGTACAAGAGGTATCGAAACATGCAAAAGATCAAATCGTTATTCAGGATGTAGTCGAAGAAATAAATAAAGGTTTAAAAAAGAAATAATAATTCCTGCGATAAAAGTAGAAAAACAAAAAAACATTGACATTAATAGTTTTTTTGATAGATTTTAGAAAAGGCAGAAGCTTTGTTTAATAACATAGTATTAATTACATTATGACAATTAGAAAACTACTGAGTTTTATATTTATTGTTTTTTTTATTATATCGATTTCTGCATGTGCGACTTCATCCAAAAAGTCAAAGCGTCATAAAAAGATAGTTGAGAAAAAACTGTCACTTGTCCAAAAAATAAAAAAAACAACTCCTTCCACCCGCATAGATAAAACTGAGACCGAAGATTATGTTATTGCAGAACCTGATACTCTCGCAATCTCTGTCTGGAAAGAACCGGAGTTAACAACCATGGTTAATGTCCGGCCGGACGGTAAAATATCTTTCCCTTTGATTGACGATCTTTATGTCAGAGGTTTAACCCCTGATGAACTGAAACAAGTTTTAGCTGAAAAGCTTCGCAAATACATTATCAACCCCATTGTATTTGTCAAAGTAGAAAAAATTCAAAGCCAGAGAGTGTTTGTCTTAGGGGCTTTACAAAGACCGCAAGTTATACAGTTGACTCATCAAACAACTTTATTGGAGGCTATTACACGTGTCGGTGGTGTAAAAACTGCCGAGCGGGGGGGCGAGGAAGTTGGGGATTTAAATAATGCTTATGTCGCCAGGGGAAATCTTGTGCTTGACGTCGATTTTTTTAAGCTTTTAAGAGAAAACGATATGCAGCAAAATATTCTTTTAAAATCCGGAGATTTTATTTATGTTCCTTTTGCTGTTTCTCCTGGAAGTGAAGTATATGTATTGGGAGAAGTTAAAACTCCAGGGATAAAACCACTTAAAAGAGGGGCAACTCTTGTTGAAATTATTGCTAAGTCAGGGGGGTTAAATATAGCTGACGCCTCTGCGTATATTAACGTTGTTCGAGGTGACCTAAAGAATCCAGAGGTTTTTACAATAAACTATAAAGAAATACTTCAAGGTGATCTGGAAAAAAATATCACATTGAAAAATCGCGATATTATATATATATCCCCAACTCTACTTACAGAATGGGATCGAGTGGTAGCTAAAATTATGCCGCCTCTACAAATGTTCCTGTGGCCGGCAGCTCTTCGAGATGCGTTTACCACGGGCGGCGGCTTACGGATTGATACAGGGCCTACAACTTTTCAATCGCCGAAGATCGTAGAGTAGCACAATAACCACTACAAAATAGTCAAATAGATAGTCAATTTATTCCAAAATAAATTTTCCCCTGAATTTTGCATCAAATTATATAATCTGTTGTAGAGCAAGGTTTTAGCAATTCTAAAAAGCCTGCCCTGAGCGAAGTCGAAGGAATCGCCATGCATTGATGATATTTCGACCATTTCGGTCTTTGTGCAAGATTTTCAGGTATAAATTTCCCACAGCGTGCAAAGCTAAGATCAGGATTCCTGAAGGGAATTGGGATAAAAGATTGCTTCACCGCTGAGGTAAAAAAAGGAAGGAAATATGGGAAAAATAAAAACAGTGCTTATCAGTGTATCGGATAAAACAGGAATTGTGGAATTCGCGAAGTTTCTGTCGGAAAATGGTGTAGAAATTTTATCTACCGGCGGTACTGCCCGACTTCTTAAAGAAAATAGCTTGCCTGTAACTATGGTCTCCGACTACACAGGATTTCCTGAAATGATGGACGGAAGGGTAAAAACCATTCACCCAAAAATTCACGGTGGATTATTAGGAAAACGTGACGATGCAAATCATATGAAAGCCATGGAAAAACACCATATAAAACCGATTGATATGTTAGTGGTCAACCTGTATCCCTTTGAAGTAACGATTGCGAAAAAAGACTGCTCCTTTGAAGATGCCATTGAGAATATTGATATCGGTGGGCCGTCCATGGTTCGATCCGCCGCAAAGAACCATAAAGACGTGGCTGTTGTTGTTAACTCAGGTTCTTATGAAAAATTGATGCAGGAATTGACTGATAATGACTTTTCTCTCAGCAAAAAAACACGGCTGTTGCTGGCACAAGAGGCGTTTGCGCGCACAGCGCGCTACGACAGTCTCATTTCAAATTACCTGTTAGAAAAGAGTGAAACTAATAAATCTATTTTCCCTGAAAATTACCATATTCCATTAAAAAAAATTCAGGACTTGCGTTATGGAGAAAATCCTCACCAGAGTGCTGCTTTTTATATGGATGCTCGATCAGGAAATACAGACATTACACAGGCTCAACAGTTACAGGGGAAAGAACTCTCTTTTAATAATATTATCGACCTGGAAGCTGCTTTGAAAGTGGTTCTTGAGTTTAAGGAAACGGCTTCAGTTATTATTAAGCATACAAATCCCTGCGGCATTGGCATAGATAAGAGCCTTGTTGAAGCGTACAAAAAGGCGAAGGAAACAGACCCGGTTTCTGCTTTCGGGGGTGTTATAGGAGTTAACAGAATAGTGGATGCCTCAACGACTGAAGAAATTGTGATGACTTTTATCGAAGCTATCATTGCACCTGATTACGAAAAAAAAGAGTTAGATATACTTTCGAAGAAAAATAATTTAAGACTGATGAAGCTGCCCATGGGAGAGGGAAAAAATAAGGGGAGAAACCTGGATATAAAAAGGGTGTCGGGTGGTTTACTTTTGCAAAATAATGATGATATAGATTTAGTGGAATCGCAACTCAAAGTGGTTACTAAAAAGCAGCCTTCTGAAGAGCAATGGAAAGCATTGCGTTTTGCATGAAAAGCGGCAAAGCATGTGAAATCGAATGCCATTGTCTTTGCAAAAAAAGACCGCACTATTGGTATTGGCGCCGGACAGATGAGCCGTGTTGATTCCACAAAGATTGCAGTTGAAAAATCAAAAAGCTCTCTAAAAGGAACTGTTATGGCGTCAGACGCCTTCTTCCCTTTTCGAGACGCAATTGACGCGGCTGCTGAAAATGGGATAGCTGCTATAATTCAACCGGGTGGTTCTGTAAAAGATAACGAGATTATTGCAGCCGCTAATGAACATAAAATTGCTATGGTATTTACCGGCATCCGGCATTTTAAACATTAAAAGACAGGTGTCAGGGACCAGGGGTCGGGGATCAGAAATACCAGAAAAAAAATTGCTGACCCCTGATCCCTAAATTCATTTTGTTGTACTAAAATCGTTATTTATTGAATAAATCAATAAAAAGGAAAAGATACTATTGAAAATCTTAGTAATAGGCAGTGGGGGCAGGGAGCATGCCCTGGTATGGAAGATTGCCCAGAGCTCTATGGTTTCTGAAATCTTTTGTGCTCCGGGAAACGCCGGAATAGAAGAGATGGCAAAGCTCGTTAGCATAAAAGCCGATGATGTTGATAGTTTGCTGGGTTTTGCCAAAGAAAAAAAAATTGATTTAACAATAGTAGGCCCTGAACTGCCGTTGACTTCAGGGATAGTGGATTTTTTCGAAGAAGCAGGGCTTAAAATTTTTGGTCCGTCCAAAAAAGCTGCTGAGTTGGAAGGGAGTAAAGCCTTTGCCAAATATCTTCTGAAAAAAAACAATATCCCCACTGCAAATTATGAACTCTTTACATCCTCTCAGAGTGCCAGAGAATATCTAAAAAACCAGAAGTTTCCAGTTGTAATTAAAGCGGATGGTTTAGCCGCTGGAAAAGGCGTAATCATTTGTGAGTCTTTGAAAAGTGCGGAACAGGCAGTAGAAGAAATACTGGGGGAAAAAGTTTTCGGCATTGCTGGCAATAAAATAGTTATTGAAGAATTCCTTGAAGGGGAAGAAGCCTCTGTTTTGGCTTTCTCTGATGGGGAAAATGTTTTGCCTCTTGTTCCTGCCCAGGATCATAAAGCAATCTATGATGGAGATAGAGGGCCTAATACCGGAGGAATGGGAGCATATTCTCCACCTCCCATTGTTACTGATGCTATTGCTGAAGAAATTCTGGAAAATATTTTGAAACCCACAATCAAGGCAATGGCTCAGGAAGGGAGGGCATATAAAGGCATTCTTTACGCAGGGTTGATGATTACACGCAAAGAAACAAAAGTTTTGGAATTTAATGTGCGGTTTGGTGATCCTGAAACCCAGCCCATTCTTGTGCGGATGGAAAGTGATATCGTACCACTTTTTCTTGCCGCTATTGAGGGGACATTGAATACTCAAAAAATAAAATGGCGGAAAGACGCTTCTGTATGTGTTGTTATGGCATCGACAGGCTATCCCGGTAGCTATCCAAAGGGAGAAGAAATCCTGGGGGTTGATAAGCTGAAAAACGACAGCAATACCGTTGTTTTTCACGCAGGCACAAAAAAAGTTGATAACAAATTAGTAACTAACGGTGGAAGGGTTTTAGGAGTCAACTCACTTGGAAATACTGTTTCAGAGGCCATTAAAAATTCTTATCGGGCTGTTGCTCGGATATCCTGGGAAAATTTATATTACCGACGGGATATTGGGAAAAAGGCGGCAGGCAGTAAAACAATTAACAATTAATAGTTATCAATTAGCAATTATTTGGTTAGTAGGCAGGTGGCAAAAGGCAGTAAACTAACGAATAGGAGGGGAAATAACTTATGAAACCAAAAACATGGCAATTACTGATCGGAATTATTATAGGAGTATTTCTGCTGTCAATATATCCTTTGTCTGTAAGAGACGCATCAGCAGAAAGGAAGGCATCTATTACTTTTAATAACGGCTATCGAGTCGATGATCTCGATTGGAACATTGCAGGGAACAATACAAATATTTTATCGGAGTTAACCTGGAGTGATTTAAAGATTTATCAGGTCAAAGCAGATGGCAAAGTTGTTTTAGAATGGTTCTACCTGCGCGGTTCAATAGGTTACGGTTGGATTTTTGATGGTGAAAACCAGGATTCAGATTACCTGGGGGACAACCGCACTCTCGAATTCTCCAGATCAAATAACAGCTCTGACAATGGAAATGTAATGGACGCATCTGTGGGGGCTGGCTATCAATTTAATCCCGGATCAGGACGGTTAAAAGTGGCGCCTCTTGTGGGCTATTCACTTCATGAGCAAAATCTCACCATAACAGGCGGATTTCAAACAATCCCTGCCACCGGATCATTCTCAGGCTTGAACAGCACCTATGATACAAAATGGAAGGGGCCGTGGGCAGGAGTAGATTTGTCCATTGAAGCAAGTAGAAATCTTACTCTCTTCGGTTCTTTTGAGTATCACTGGGCAGATTATGAGGCTGAAGCAAACTGGAACCTCAGGACTGACTTTGCGCATCCGAAGAGCTTTGAACAGATCGCGGATGGCAAAGGGATTTTGGTCTCTGCTGGCGGAATTTACGCTATTGATGACCATTGGCTCATAAATGCGAATGTAGGTTTCCAGGATTGGTCAACTGATGCAGGTACTGATCTCACCTTCTTTGCTGATGGCACTACTTCCAGTACACGTCTGAATGAAGTCAATTGGAGTTCGTTTGAGGCCATGTTAGGGATAATGTATCGTTTTTAGGATGTCACAGCGTGGTCAGGGGCCGCAACCAAATGGAGCTACCGCTCCGGTGAGCAAAAAAACTTTGTTAAAAAAGCACAATGTTGCAAGTTAGTAGTACAGCGCAGCAGGGCCGCAACCAAAGATACCGGTAGGCAGTAAAACAATTAACAATTAGCAGTTATTTGGTTAGTTGGCAGGGGGGCGAAGACAGAGAACGGAGGACAGTGGACAGTTAGCAGTATGCAAAAGACAGAGAACAGACAATAGGCGGGCAGATTTTAAAATCTTCAATCTGTAATTCATTTTTTGTATTACCCGCATTTTGAATAACCGCACAGGCGGCATAGTAGACAGCCATCAGCATGTTCAAGATTCCCTCCATTGCAATCCGGACAGATCATGATCGTGGCCAACTCAAGAAGGTGCGGGTCGTCAGGCTCTTCGAAATTTGTATCTGACATGGGCTGATTTCCCTTATTGTCTTCTTTTTTTCTTTTTAGATATTGATGTATAGCTTTTCCAATAGCATCCGAGCAGGATAAGACTTTTTGACCATTTTCCCATGCTTGCTGGTGGCAGCTTATACCGCGTAATTGCTTGGCAATGATGTCGGGTTCAATATTTGACCTGAGGGCAAGCGAAACCAGTCGCCCTATGGCTTCTAACTGAGAAGCGGCACATCCACCGGCTTTTCCCATCTGGGTAAATATTTCAAAAGGGATCTTGTTATCACATTCATTAATTGTTAAATAAAGATTACCACAGCCTGTTGATATTAACCGGGTACTGCCTTGAGTTATCTTTGGTCTGGGCCTCGGAGTTATTTTTGCGGAAGGCTGTTGTTTCTTTGCGGGTTTAACTGTACCAGTGGTCAGTACCTGTTTGGATCTGCTACCGTCTCTGTAAATTGTAACCCCTTTGCAACCGGTAGAGTATGCGAGCATATAGGTTTTACGTACATCATCTTCGGTTGCTGAATTGGGAAAATTAACTGTTTTGGAAACGGCATTATCCGTATTTTTTTGAAAAGATGACTGCATTTTTATATGTCGTTCAGGAGTAACATGATGTGCTGTAACAAATAACTTCCCAATAGGTGTTGTAATTTCAGGATACTTCTAAAGATTTCCTTTATGAGCATTGGTCTTCATCAATGCATCCGAATAGAACTTTCTTTATTCGGTTATTTGCTCAAACGGTGATTGATCTTCTATCAACTCTTCATCAGCCATCCTCTTACTGACATATTACATGGCAAAACTCG
>CBDUII010000084.1:0-8761 GCA_965367285.1 uncultured bacterium | reverse complement strand
CCAAAACTTGTTTTGGCCTTTTATCTATTCTTTTAATAACGTCTTTTATTTTTCTCTAATCTTCTATACTTGATTTGATTACAATCATATTCACTTTTTTATGTCCGGTTATTTCTACTTCTGAAAATACATCTTTTAACAAAGCAACTACATTACAGTAAATTTCATTTATTAATTGATAATCATAAATACTATTTTAATACATAGTTGCATTTTTTCAATATTTATTGAACAATAGACTTAAAAACTTCTTCAAGCTCTTTCAATACAATGATCTGATTTGCAAAAGCAACTTCTATATCCATTTGCCTAGACTCATTCAAGTGCCTTATAGTGTTATGTTTCTCTGCACGCCACACAGGAGTTATTGTGAAAACTTTTTCAATAGGCGAACAGGCAAGCATTTGTTTGTATAATTGCGGAGATTGGGCAAGATACGCCTTTTTTTCAAAATATTTTAATTCAAACAATTCGGTTCCCCCTTCACTTGAACTCGTTATTATCGAAGGACGTAATACTTCTCTGCATTTCCTATTATACAAAACTTCCTAAAATGACGTTGCACTTTCCCCCTTGATCTAAACTCTTACCTGGTTTTTTTTTCTCTTTACATCCATATCTGCGATTTTACTTTCTATTTTTTCTAATCGTTGTAAAGCCGCTTTCATTTTTACCAGATATGCTTCAAGTTTCCTCGTTAATTGATTCTGCTGTTCCTCCAGTTTTCCTCCATTCTGTTTGATCCTCTTTGAAGACATGGCAAACATGATAGAAACCACCAATGCGATGATTGAGAGTACAAGAGCAATAGGTATTAGATACATATTTGAATTACCTCCTTTTTCTGGTTGAAGGACTTCTTTTTCCTTTTCTAAACTACTTTTTTCACCATCATGTTCAATACGTTCTTTTGAAAGCTGAGGCGTTGTTACTTCTTTTTCTTTAGCAACTGAATCGCCCTCTTTACCATTTTTAGCTTCATGCTTTTTTTCCGGTTCCTTTGGTTTTAATTTCTCATCATCTTTTTTTGCTCTTGCCTCAGGCTCTTGAGTTTCCCTGCCTGTTTTTTTCTGAGTCATTAGCTGTAGTTCTCCTTTCTGATTTATGATTTAGGTAGCTGAAGAAAGGATCACTTTACCCAAAAGAAGCTTTAAAGTCAAACCTAAAATGATTATCAAATCTATCCTTAGCGTCATATGAAATGCCAATGCTGTCAAAAAGAGACCTGACTCCCCTTTTCTTTATAATGTAGTCAAGGATAGATTTGACCGTATGCCGTGTATACCGTATGACTTGTCGGTTAAAGTCCGACCGTGGAAGTTCGGCAGTTCGCCCACGTGGCTTGAGGGAGGTGTCAGGGGTAATCCGAAGAACTGAGCTCCCTGAGCAAGGCTCATTAAGTGAGTCGAGCAAAAGGAAGAAGGTGATTGGAAAGCCGTATTCGGGAAAACTGAACGTACGGTTTGACGAGGGGGAACTGGAAACTTTGTGTCGCCTTACAGAGATTGAATGGCATTTTTGCTGATTATCAAAGTTGCACTTACAAGTTGAATCCACCTTGATTTATAATCACGAAGGACACGAAGATCACGAAGGAAATTTTTTTTGTGTTATGTGCCACGCACCTTTAAGGTCTGTATTGCTTCTGAACTCAAAAGTATGATCACATGTACACACATTTTTTAGGTGCGTGGCACATTTATCTTAAACTGTTCGTTGTTTTCAGTGGATAAAAATTAATCTGTGTCATCGGTGCAATCTGTGGTTCCTTTTTTTTGGTTGCGGCGAAGCTGACTGTACTACAAACTTGCAAAACTGTGTTTTTTTAGCAAAGTTTTTGTGCAAACTATTGAAATATAAAATAGAATGTCGAAATTCGAAACAATATCGAAATATTAAATTTCAAAATTCTAAACTACTCAATACGCAGCTATTGCTGATATGGAAAGTTTTTAAGTTTTGAGCATTATTATTTTTTATTTTGAACATTAGAACTTGTTTAGGATTTCGATATTAGGATTTCGGATTTTTCACAAAGGATTTAGAAAATTAACATTCTATTTAGTACCTATTTTGGTTGCGGCCGAAGGTTGCGCTGTGTAATCTGTGGTTTCTATTTTATGGAAGCGATTTTTTGTTTGAGCAAATGATCCGCGAGGACAAGGGCAATCATGGATTCTGCTATCGGGACAATGCGGGGGCAAATGCAGGGGTCATGACGTCCTTCAACTTTTATTTTTTCCGAACGGCCTTTCTTATTCACAGTGCGCTGTTCTTGAGCAATTGAGGCGGTTGGTTTGACGGCTAATCGCACAATAATATTATTCCCGTTAGAAATACCACCAACTATACCACCGGCATGATTCGTTATTGTTGTAATTTTCCCGAATTTTTTAATAAGTTCATCGTTTGCTTCCGAGCCTTTCATGGAAGATATAGCAAACCCGCTTCCGATCTCAATGCCTTTTACACTTCCCAGGCTCATCATTGCTTTTGCTATATCCGCGTCTAATTTGTCAAATACCGGTTCCCCTAACCCCGGGGGAACTTTTTTAGCGATTACTTCAACAATTCCTCCCAAGGAATCTCCTGTTTTTTTAGCCTGAAGAATTTCTTTGACCATTTTTTGTGCGGCTTTTTTATCGGCACACCTCACAGGGTTTTTTTCTATTTCATTTTGTGAGAATTTTTCTGCCTTGATCTTTCCTATTTGAACAGTGTAGGCGGTAATAGTAATTTTGCTTTTTTGAAGAATTTTTTTTGCGACAGCTCCGCCTGCTACCCTAGCTGCGGTTTCACGGGCACTGGATCTCCCGCCGCCGCGGTAATCCCGGATGCCGTATTTGGCAAGGTAGGTAAAATCCGCATGACCTGGCCTGAAAAGATTTTTGATCTTCTCATACTTGGATGAATCCGCATCCTGATTTTTTATCAGAAGGGAAACAGGCTGGCCTGTTGTGATACCCTTGAATAAACCTGCTAAAATTTCTACTCTATCCGGTTCTTTTCTGGATGTTGTGACATGACTCTGCCCCGGACTCCTTCGGTCTAATTCATTTTGAATGTCCTCTTTTTTTAATGTAATACCTGCAGGGCATCCATCAATGACTACTCCTATTGCGGGTCCATGGGATTCGCCCCAGGTGGTTATTCGAAAGGCATTACCAAAACTGTTCCCAGCCATAATCTCTCCAAAAAAATATCAGAAAACATCTTACATCTTAAACCTGAATTGAAGGGTTTTCCACGCAGTGTCTATATATTGGCACAAATTTTTTGTGGAATCTCCTCTGATACGGTCTTCAAAAACTATTGGTATTTCTTTAATTCTGTATTTTTTTAAATGCACGGCGTATAGAATCTCTTCAACAATAGAAGGACCTCTGGATACCATTTTTTCAAGCCCGATAGACTCCAGAACCTGACGCCTGAAGCACCTGTATCCGGAGGTGCAGTCTTTGACGTTAATACCCATAATTATTCTAATATATAAATTGGCAAACCATGTAATAAACTTTCTGAAAACGCTTCGACCGAGCTCTTTTCCTCCTTCAACATGTCTTGACCCAATAACAACATCACAATCTTGAATTTTCTTTAAGAAGGTTGGGATATATTTGGGATGATGAGAATAGTCGCTATCCATTTCAATTATATAATCTGCTCCTTTTTTTAATGCTTGTTGAAAACCGATAATACCTGCAGTCCCCCTGCCTTTATCGTTTTTTCGGCATATCAGGTCTACCCTGGGGTCACTGCCGAAAGAAGACTCAACCAGTTGGCTTGTTCCATCCGGAGAATTATCGTCAACCACAACAACTGAAATATCGCTGCCAAGAGCAAGAATATCATTAATTAAATCTTTTATGTTTTCTCTTTCATTATAAGTTGGGATCATTACCGTTGTTTTCATTTTAAAATTTAACCACTAATTTCGCTAATTAAACGTACAGGAATTTCAATGTTTATAGATTCCCGCTAAAGCTTGTCCTCGCACGTTTTAAGCGGGGACAAGCTTTAGCGGGAATCTCTCTTGGCATTTCTAATTTTTTCTACCAATTGCATTGTTTTGTCATAAACAGTATCTACAGAAATCATTTTCATGCAATGGGTTTCAATTTCACAAGTCCCTTTATAACATGGAGCGCATTCTATTGGAGAGAAAATGATTTCTCCTTTCCCGTAAAGATCTATTTCCTGGGGGCAGGTGGGGCCGAACAGGGCCAAAACATGTTTTTCATGAGCAATTGTCAGGTGCATGGGGAGGGTGTCACCGCAAACAACCAAATCACATTTCTTAATAATAGCAGAAAATTGCTGGAGAGAATTATGATTTCCAGCTTCATATAATGGTCCACTCACCTTGTTTTTGATTTCCTTATTAATTTCGGTTTCAGATTTTCCACCCATGAGCAATACTTTTAGCCCGGTCTGTTTGTTCAACCGTTCAATATACTCAACATATCCCTCAAGTGTCCATGCTTTGTTGGCAAATACCGATCCTGCTCCAGTATTGATTCCTATAATGAAATCTTTGGAGTTAAAATTAAGTTTTTTAAATAGTTCATTTGCAAAACCATCATTTTCCGTGGAACAGGTCAATTGATATTTTTCTCCTTTGTAACTTAAACCGACTGCTTCAAAGATAATTTTTTGATACGTCTTTTTATTTTCAAAGAATTTAAGCTGATCGGAAATACCCAGTTGAAACGCGTATTCAGCTTCTCTGGTAAAAGGACGGATATTGCCGTATTTGGTCAAACCAAATCCTGCTTTTCTTTCTGCGGTTATTTTTTCGGCTAAAGCAGCCGCTCTGACCTCTTTTTCCAGACAAATCAACAGGTTAAATTCTTGAACCATTAATGCAAGGGTAGAGTTTAATGAAAAACGCAGAATGCGGTCAATTTGTTTGTTGTTTTTTAATAAGTCCTTTGACGCTGGATCTACCAGCCATGTAATATGGCTTTCAGGATGTTTTTTCTTCAGTCCTTCAAGCAATGGCGTTGTGCGTAGAACGTCTCCCATAGCTCCAAGTTTGATAATTAAAATCCTGAATCCCATGGGATTGTATTTATCACAACCTTCACATGGTCGCTTAAATACGCAAGGTTTTTCACCGGTAAAATAGCGGCAGTCAAAATTATATTTCATAACTAAAAGTTATAACATGGAAACTGGAAAGAGCGAAAAAAAATTGGAAGGAATTTGGGATGATATAATGGTAATGAAAGACTAACTGTTTTTTTTGCCGTCGACCATTTCTCTTAATTCTTTTCCGGTCTTAAAGAAAGGGACCTGTTTAGCTGGAACCTCGACTTTAGCTCCTGATTTCGGATTTCTTCCTACCCTGGGATTCCTGCGTCTGACACGAAAACTACCAAAGCCTCTCAACTCGACTTTGTGCCCATTGGCTAAAGCATTTGTAATGCTGTCCAAAATTGTATTTACAACCAATTCGGTTTGTTTTTTAGTCAGGCCGATTTTATCAGAAATTTTTTCAACCAAGTCAGCTTTTGTCATATTTTCCTGCTTTCATTAATTATCAAACTACAATGTACAATGGGTCAAAAATATCACAACAATCCTTTCTGTGTCAAGTACTTTAAAACAAAAAAATTGCAGCAGCAACAACAGTTGTAAATCCATTTTTTTTGACAACAGTAGATTGGGTGATATTAGTTGTACGAACAATTTTATCACTTATTTTAAAAACTTCTTTTTTTTCATCCCAGTTTTTATCTTCATCAAACTCAATACCCAGAGTAGAGGCAAGCATAGCTGCCGCCAGATCTTCGGCATAATCACCGGCGATTTTTTCCGATTCCCCATAAGCTTTATGTTCGCTCAGATAGCCATATATTCTCTTATTGGTTGGCACGGCGCACCCGATAGAAGCGGCTAACAGCCTGTGCTTTTCACTGCTGCTGCAACGGGCCATTACGCAGAAAGTTACCATACCCGGCACCAATTGCTTGAGACCCTCTTTTTTGCTGATGATTTTGCAACCGGGAGGTAGGATGCTCGAAATATGCACCAGGTTGCATTTTTCAATCCCCGCGTCCCTTAAGGACAACTCGAACGAGCGCAGTTCTTCACGATGAGTACCATTACCCTTTGTAAAAAACATATATTTTGGAACGAATTTCATTTTATCTCTTTATAAGCAGTTTTTTAGAAATTTATTTACAATGGGTCTTCTTCTATCTTTTCCAAAAGCTTTTGGTGTAATTTTTATTCCCGGTGGACCCTGTCTTCTTTTATATTCACTTTTGTCTACTAAATCAAGAACTTTCAGTGTTAATTTTTTTTCAAAATTTTTGGAAATAATCTGATTGAGAGTTTTATCCTCCTCCACGCAGGCATGCAGAATAGCATCGAGAATATCATATGGAGGCAGAGAATCCTGGTCTTTCTGGTTCGGGCGCAGTTCCGCAGATGGCGGTTTTTTTATTACACTAGGCGGAATGATTTTTTTACCTTTTGTCCGGTTAATATGATTTGACAGGCGGTAGACCATGGTTTTAGGGACGTCTTTTAATACTGAAAAACCTCCTGCCGTATCTCCATAGAGAGTGCAGTATCCCACACTGATCTCACTTTTATTTCCTGTTGTCAGAACCAGCCATCCGAATTTATTGGAGAGCGCCATTAGCAAATTGCCCCTGATTCTGGCCTGGATATTTTCTTCAGTAATGTCTTCTTTTTTTCCTTTAAAGGCTTCAGAAAGGATGTCTTTATAGGCTTTCATTGCCTTTTCAATAGGCAGAGTTAAAATTTCAATACCTAAATTGCGTGCCAGGATGTTGGCATCATTTAAACTTTCTTTAGATGTGTAAGGTGACGGCATGGTTACACCTGTTACTTTTTGAATCCCTAAAGCTTCTACTGCTATAGCCGCTGTCAAAGAAGAATCAATGCCGCCGCTTAATCCGATTGCAACTTTTTTAAACTCACTTTTTCTGACGTAATCCCGCGTTCCTAAAACCAGGGCTTTAAAAATTTCTTCAAGAGGTTTGAGCGCAATATTTTTTCTTTTTGGAATGCCGGCATGCTTTTTATCTTTTACCTTATCTCTTATAAAAACAACATTAGGGTAATGCTTTTTTTCGGGTTTCTTTGATCCGGTTTTAGATTTAATATCCAGGTCGTAAACTATATAATCTTCTTCGAATTGTTTCCCTGTAACCAGTAGCTTGCCTGTTTTATCAATGAGCAAGCTGTGACCGTCAAATACAAGCTCGTCCTGGCCGCCCACCAGATTGTTATAAGCGATAAAAGTATTGTTTCCCCGGGCCCTTTCCGAAAACATTTTAGCTCTTTCCTTTCCTTTATCAGCATGATAAGGCGATGCGGATATATTAAAAATCAGTACTGCTTTACCGTCTTTACATTGTTCTGAAACAGGTCCTTTTTCACTCCAGCTATCCTCGCAAATATTTACGCCAAAAATAATTTAACCATATTTATAAACTGGATATCTTGTCCCCGGCATAACATATCTTTTTTCGTCAAACACTCCATAGTTTGGAAGAAGCACCTTATGGTAAACATCAATTAGTTTTCGGTTTGATATAATCGCCGCCGCGTTATAAGTAAATTTATTATGATCCGCAAAACCGATTATGACCGTTATATCTTTAACATAAGAAATAATTTTCCTCAAAAATTTTTTATTGGCTTTTAAAAAATCTTTGTTAAAGAGTAAATCTTCCGGCGGATATCCCGAAAGAGCAAGTTCAGGAAAGGTAATGATATCCACTTCATCAGAAATTCCACGATTAATAAAATGAATTATTTTTTTGGAATTTTCCTCAAAGTCACCCAAGGTCATATTAATCTGTGCCAGTGCGATTCTTAATATACTCATGTCTTTACCTTCTTATTTTTTGAGGAAGTTTTTTTAGCCAGCATGACAAAAAGAGACAAAGTCCTGCATAAGGCGCTGTGCTTTGCATAAAGCACTGTAAAAAGAAAGAACTTAACAGTGCCTAAAAAAGGCAAAAACCAAACAGCGCCTAAAAGATTCAGGAGAAAGGGAGAGAGAAATGAGTTGGGGAGTAAAAGAGTTGTGAGTTGGAGAGTTAAAACAAAAAACTCTTAACTCCACGCCCCTTTCCTTTTATCTTTGAACCTTAAAAGATATTTTAACTTTCACCTGGTATTCGGAGACTTCGCCATTAGTAATGCGACCCCGTTGTTCAACTACTTCCAGCCATGCCAGGTGTTTGACTGTTTTCGCGGTTTCTTTTACGGCGTTATTAACTGCATCCTCAAAACTTTCTTTAGAAGTCCCTACCAGCTCAATTAATTTAAAAATTCCACCGGACATTTATATCTCCTTTTGAAAAGTTTGTTAACAAATCGTTAATATGACGTATCGAGAAAATAATGTCAACCCTCATAATGCATAAAGCGACAAGTTGCCGCAACCACAATTCGGTAAGGAAAACCGAATTGGACGGTTTCCGAAGGAAAGCCGCCCGAAGGGTTGAGGCCATGGAAGGCCGATTATCAAATAGGCTTCCGCCCTGGAGATCCAACAAAAAAACTTCCACGCTTTGCGTAAGGCGCTGTACTCTGCATAAGTCGTTGTGAAGGGCAAAAGTAAACAACGACTAAAAAAAACAAGAACTAAGCCTTGCATAAGTTGCAGTGCTTTGCATAAGTCGCAGTGCTTTGCATAAGTCGCAGTGCTTTGCATAAGTCGCAGTGCTTTGCATAAGTCGCAGTGCTTTGCATAAGTCGCAGTGCTTTGCATAAG
>CBDUII010000083.1:0-8783 GCA_965367285.1 uncultured bacterium | reverse complement strand
CGGTTCGCAAAACAACAGGTTGATCCAGATTTGTAACTTAGAATCCCGCGAAAAACATGCTGGAATGACAGTTTGCAAATCCCAAACTCTAAATAAATTTCAATATCTAAAAATAGAAAACTTAATTCTTCTGGTTTGAAGTGGTTTAGCAGGGTTTTTTTTAAGACATTCTGTATTGATCTTTATTTGTTATTTGTTATTTGCTGTTTGTAATTTGTGATTTTGCATTTTATTTGTTGCCGTTTAGCAGCATTACGATGAAAGCCCTCTTATAAACCTCCCTTCTCAGCAATAAAAATGGCAAGGTCTCTGACGCGGAAGGAATATCCCCATTCGTTATCGTACCATGACAGTACTTTTACCATATTGCCTTCAATGACCGTTGTAGAAAGAGCGTCTACAATGGAAGAATGCGGGTTACCATTAAAATCAATAGAAACCAGTGGTTCTTCAGAGTACTGCAATATATTTTTTAATTCCCCTGCGGCGGCGGATTTTAGAACTTTATTAACTTCTTCAGAAGTAGTATTTTTCTCAACTTCCACAACCAGGTCTATTAGCGATACATTTGGCGTTGGCACCCGGATGGCCATTCCGTCCATTTTCCCTTTGAGTTCCGGTAAAACGAGGGAGACCGCTTTTGCGGCTCCTGTTGTGGTTGGGATCATTGATACTGCCGCTGATCTTGCCCTTCTTAAATCTTTATGTGGAAGGTCCAGAATCCTTTGGTCATTGGTATAAGAATGGATAGTTGTCATCAGGCCTTTTTTAATACCAAAATTTTCAAGCAAAACCCTGGCAATCGGCGCCAGGCAATTTGTAGTGCAAGAGGCGTTGGAAATAATGTGGTGCTTTGCAGGGTCGTATTTTCCCTCATTAACTCCCAATACAATCGTAATATCAGGTTCTTTTGCCGGCGCGGAGATGATTACCTTTTTCGCTCCAGCAGTGAGGTGTTTCGAGGCATTAGCCTTGTCGACAAACAGCCCGGTGGATTCAACCACCAAATCCACTCCCATGTCTTTCCAGGGAAGGTTAGCGGGATCTCTTTCCGAAAGAATCTTGATTTCCTTATCGTTAACTACTAAAAAATTTTCCTTTGCATTAACCGATGCATTTAATTGTCCATGCACGGAATCATATTTTAATAAATGGGCTAAAGTTTTGGCATCGGTAAGATCATTAATCGCAAGAATTTCCAACTTCTTTTCATCGAGCGCGGATCTTAATATATTCCTCCCAATACGTCCGAACCCATTAATAGCGACCTTCAACCCCATAATATTCTCCTCAAAGAAAAAAACCTTAAGTTTATAATAGATGATAAGAAATAAATATTAACATAAACAATTTTCTTTTCCAAAATTTATTCTTTCCCTTTTCATTTTCAGCCCTTTGTCTTGTTATTCTGAAGGAGCGGAGCGACTGAAGAATCTTACTCAGTACAGGCTCTTCGTGGCAGGAAGCGCACAGTGCGGCCGCAACCAAAGATGACAGAAGACTATAATGGATTACCGCGCTGTTAGGGTTTACTTTAATAGCATGTTCGTATAAGGAAAAAGTATTTTCCCAATGTTTTATTTGTAAAACGCTCCGAAACCCAAACAAAGCCAAAACCAATATACAAGGAACGGTAATCCACGTCTTTCTGTTACTATCAAAAAACCATGTAAATGCCAGGACCGGACCCAGCATGGAAAGGCAAAGATAACGGTCGGCAACTGTTGAAACTCCTCCTTAATAAAAAATAATTTAACACCCAAACTGTATAGGGTAATACAACCGCTGTTGGTGTAGAACTAAGTTGACTGTATGGAAGAGAGAGGTTAAGCTTCCCTGATAGGAATAGGGAAAACCAAGCTACTATTGACCAAATAGCATAAGTCATAGGGATGTATAAACTTTCATACGGTTTTTGCCAAAAAGAAAGAGTATTATGAAATGCAGGGGGATTCATATAAGGATTTTCATAGACATTAATGTTATCGTCCAAAGTTACAAATTCATAACCGCTGACAGGGCAAAAGATAGTTAAAGGCGCGATGATTAAAATTAATACTAATGAATAATGTGTTGCCTTCAAATGTATCATGTGAATTTAGAATAGGGTCATTATGTAACGAGTTTATTTATGTTGCGAGTTTTTGTAACACTATGATTTAAAAGACGTTTGAGGTATCCGGGGCTGGCGCTTGCAACTCTATATTTTTCAAAAGGTTATGGTAAAGCTGGCGAATAAGTATTGTTTAAGATAATGTTTTCAGGTACTGAACGAGCAGGCGGACTCCAACGCCAACGGCTCCTTTTGGGACGTAGGGTTTTGGTTTATCTGTCCAGGCGGTTCCGGCGATATCTAAATGAGCCCAGGAATAATCGGAAGCAAATTTCTTTAAGAGTGCTGCTGCGGTGATAGTCCCGGCTCCGCGGCCTCCAATATTTTTGACATCCGCGATATCGCTTTTTATCATTTCGTCATATTCTTCCCACAATGGAAGCTGCCAAACTCTTTCGCCGGTTTTTTCACCGGCTTTTTTAACAGCATCTATTAATTTTTCATCGGTTCCCATAATTCCGGTGGCATGGTTTCCGAGGGCAATAACACACGCTCCGGTAAGAGTAGCCATGTCAATCACGGCTTTGGGTTTATACTTTTCCGCGTAAGTTAAGGCGTCTGCCAATATCAGGCGTCCTTCAGCGTCCGTATTAAGTATTTCAATCGTTTTACCGGACATCGTCTTTAAAACATCACCCGGTTTAAAAGAATCTCCTCCCGGCATATTTTCTGTTGCCGGCACTAATGTAACAACATTTAATGGAAGTTTCAGGGATGCAACAGCCATAATCGCGCCCATCATTCCCGCGCCGCCGGACATATCTGTTTTCATCTCATCCATACCCTGTCCCGGCTTAAGAGAGATGCCTCCCGTATCAAAGGTTAATCCTTTTCCAACCAGGATAACCGGCGGTTTACTCCTTCTTGTTCCCCAATACTCCAGTATAATAAACTTTGGCGGCTGATGGCTTCCCCTGGCGACACCTAAAAGCCCGCCCATCCCTAATTTTTCCATATCCGGTTTGTTCAGGATTTTACATTTAATATTACATTGCCTTGCCATTTTCTTAGCCTGCTCTGCCAGATAAGTCGGTGTGGCAGTATTCCCCGGGTGGTTAATTAAATCCCTGGTAAAATAAACAGCCGCTGAGATTTTCTGAGCTATACTCACACCGGATTTCAGGGTTTTTATATTTTTTCCATCTTCGGTTAAGAGTGTCAGTTCGGAGAGTTTCTTCTCATTTCCATTTTTTTCCGACTTGTATTGATTAAACTTATAGAGAGAGAGGATCGCTCCTTCACAAACTGCCTGGCCTATATCCATTACAGCCATACCCTTGGTCTTCATATCAGGCAGATTTGTCATGAGTTTTTTTATGCCTTTACTTTCAGCAATTTTGGTTATGGTTGCCGAAGCTTGTCTCAGTTTATCAAGATTCATCTCCTTTTTTTTGCCAAGCCCGATCAACATCACTTTATCCACGTTCAGTCTGCCGAGGGAATAGATAAAGGTTGTTTGATTCAGCTTGCCCTCAAAGACTTTTTCTTTAGTAAGCTGTCGGATAATTCCCTTTAATTGCTTGTCAGCTGATTTGATGATCGGGTTCAAAACCTCTTTCTCAAAGCACCATAAGGCAACACAATCACCTTTTATTTTAAGGGGATGTCCTTTATTAACTTTAATATTCATTTTTGCTCCAGTTTTATTAATCTATGATGTTTTAAAACTTAAAGAAGGTTTATATAAAATGTCAACTCTACGTTATTAATATTTCCAAGTCAATACCTCTCCTCATTGATAAATGAAGAAGAAATTTATTAATTTGCTTATATTTGTTCAGGAATTGAAAAGAAAGAATAAATGTGTGATTAATATTTCAGTAGAATTTTTTCGCTTATGTATCGACTGAAAAGAATCAGGGTAACCGAATACCGGTTTGTTAATGAGTCTTACGCAGTAAAACTTATCTACTTTTTCTTTTAATTTTACTGGAATATTAGCATTAAATATAAAACCTGTCATCCCTGCTTCATCTTCTCCTTCAGCATAATCCAGTAGAATAAATCTAATTAATCCATCAGTTAAATATCGTCCTTCAGCAGATGATAGTTTTTTGCATTCAAATATCAACTCACAGCAGTGAGATATTTTAACCCTGATATCGGATCTTTTCCTTTTAAGCGCATCATAACTTTCTGGAATTAGAATAATGAGATCATATTTTAAAGCATGTTTTATCAGTTCGTTATTTTGGTCTAAATCAATTATAAAACGGTCTCGAATCTTGTTCTCATTAAAACCATTGATTCCCTGAATTCTTTTTACTCTTCCAAATGAATCGATCAGAGCTTTGTAGCAGAGATTTTTAAGATCATTCTTTGATTTATATCGACCATATGGTTTAATTAAATCTCGGTAAAAATCTTTATCCATTTTTCCTGTTTACTATTTGGGAAGCTGTTTGATAAACAACTCTATTTCTTCCTTGGCATCTTTTATGGCCTCTATTTCATACCAGTCTATGAATTGGTTACTTTTTACAATTGCGAATTGCTTCTTATTGTAAATTTTAATTTTGTCCTGTTTTAAAAGGCTGCTATTTTGCGAAGGCTTTAATTTTTGTTCTGTGGTTAAAAGAATGAAATCTTTAATATTTAACACTTCCTTTATTTCTATGGCTTCTCTTTTTTCATGAATGGTTGATAAAACAAAAAAAATTCCAGTTCCCATGGTATTAGAAATAAAGCTTTCTGCGTTTAAATATTTGTCGTCTTTTAAAATAAAACTGAATACTGCGATTCTTGCGGCAACTGGATCCTTTTCCACTCCAAAGATACATTTCTTTAAAATCATTTTCTTTTTTTCAAAATCTGAACCGCAGTTATTTTTTTTAACAATTCTTTCAAATGCTTTTACAAGAAAATTACCCGAACATCATGTAAAATTAATACAGGAAGACATTGTATTGTTTTTTAATTTTTGGAAAAGCGTTTCATATAAAACAAGATCGGCAAGAAGAGGGGGAGTGTAATAAACACCGGTTTTTGCTTGCTCTTCCACTTTAAGAAAAGCTTCATAAATATTACTTAATAATTCGACCGGTATGATTTCGAATTTATAAGGGAATAACAATAACTGATTTCTGTAATCCGATGTAAAAAAAACAAGTAGCTTATCAAGGACACCTTGAGTAATGTTTTGATCCGTAAATACCGTTTCACAAAAACATCTCCATTTAAAAGTCTGTTTATCTCTCTGAATTTTTTAACTAAAATTATTCCGTTTCCTCTACTGAAAATATCTATCAATGTTTTTGGTTTCAGAAAACCTCTGTCTTCTAAAAATTTAATAAATAGACACCGCTCTGTTAATATATATTTTTCTTCTGACGTCAGTTTTGGACTAAGATCCTTTTTCAGTTTTATAAGATTTAACAGCAAATCATAATCTACTACCTGCCTTTTTTTTCTTTTATCTTTTTTTGAACAAATTCCCAGAAAAATCCGAAATAAATGGTATAAAGATTACCGACACTATAAGCCAAATCCACGTTGAGGGTTGTCTTAAGTTTAATGTCTCTACAAAAATCTTTTCTAAAGTTAAACCCTAATTTAGATAAGAAGTTTTCTAACTTTAAAATTTCTGCTGAAGAAAGAAGGCTGTTATTCATTGGAAGAAAAAATTGTTTAAGACATAACTAAAATTTTATAATTAAAACTTTATTTAGTTATCTTTTGTTGGGAAATTATAGCTTTTTTGAACTCTTTACTCAAATGGAAATTGTATAAACTTCTTTTATAATTAAATAAGGGTCGATGCCACAATGAAGGGTTTTCTACAAGTTTTTAAGAGATATTTATGAAATATATTCAAATAGAACTTTTTAGAAGCAGATAACCTGTCGCATCTTTTTTATAAAGAGCAATCCTTGAAGTTTGTCAGTATATTTTTCAGCAACTCAAAACGTCTTTTAACCCTTTATTGTTTCGAACCGGTCCTAACAGGGCAAGAGTAAAAAGTTGATTGCCAAAGAGTCTGTTCGCGAGGTTTTTTATCCCATCCGCGGTAACGGCATCAATATTTTTTATCATTTCATCTAATGTAAAATGTTTTTTAAAGTACATCTCTTCTTTTGCCAATTGCACCATTCTACTCCCGGAACTTTCCAGCGACAGCATAAGTCCCCCTTTTAGTTGATTTTTCACCTTTTCCAATTCTCTTGCATCAACTTTATTGCTTGTGATTTCTTTAAGCTCCCGCACAATTAATTCTACGACAGTTGTATAGTTTTTTATCCCTGTTGCCGCATAGACCATAAATATACCTGTATCTCTGTAATTATTGCTTATTGAATGAACAGAGTAAGCCAGTCCCTTTTCTTCCCTGATTTTTTGAAACAACCTGGAACTCATTGATCCTCCAAGAATTGTGTTTAGAAGATAACATTCATATCTTTGTTCATCATTAATTTTTATCCCGGCGGTGCCCAGGCAAATATGAACCTGTTCCAGTTTTTTGTATTTACAAACTGTGCCTACTTTCATTTCCTGAACAGGACCGAGGTCGATTTTTTCAGCGTTTTTAAATTTGCAAAAATGTTTTTCCAGGAGATCCACTGAATCCGAAAAATCGATATTTCCCGCGATGGAAATGATGACATTGTTTGAACTATAAAACCTTTCCATATGAGACAGGATATCCTGCCTTGATATTTTCTTTACTGTTTCAGGGAACCCCTGGGTTGGCAAGCCGAGTGAATGGTTTGACCAGACATCCTGGTAAAGCATATCGAAGATGAGATCATCTGGAGTGTCCTCTACCATATTTATTTCTTCAAGAATAACTTTGCGTTCACGTTCAATTTCTTTAGGGTCAAAGACAGAATGAAGAAGAATATCAGAAAGGACGTCTACTGCAACGGGAAGGTGTTCATCAAGGACTTTGGCGGCATAACAGGTATATTCCCGGCTTGTGAAGGCGTCTATATGTCCGCCAATAGAATCCATTTCAATGGCAATTTGATGGGCGGACCTTCGTTTAGTTCCTTTAAAAGCAAGATGTTCAAGAAAGTGAAAAATTCCATTAAGTTCAGGGGTCTCATTTCGTGAGCCTACTTTGAACCAAATACCTATAGATATAGATCTAAGGTAAGGAATATTTGCAGCGACTATCGGGATACCGTTTGATAGTCTGCTTCTGTAAAATTTCTCTTTTCTCTGCTGTTTCATTTATGTTGGTCATATGACTATTGCTTTTTATTCCATTCTGCTTATAAGGCTTCTTTGCGGCTAAGCCGGATTTTGCCGTCGCGGTCAATTTCCAGAACTTTTACCTGCACTTCGTCCCCTTCCTTTAATACATCGGTTACTTTATCTATCCTGTGAGGCGCTATTTGGGAAATATGAACCAGACCGTCAACACCTGGCAATATTTCTACAAAAGCGCCGAAATCCATAATTTTTTTTACTTTACCGGCATAGATACGACCTTTTTCCGGATCCTGCGTCAGCCCCTCTATTATTTTAACCGCTTCTTTCAGCATGGATTCATCCGGAGAACCTATAGATATCAGACCGCTGTCATTTATATCTATTGTTACCCCTGTTCTTTCCGTAATACTCCGAATGGTTTTTCCTCCGGGACCGATAATATCTCTTATCTTATCTGTTTTGATTTGCATGGTGATAATTCTCGGCGCATAAGGGGACATATCTTTTCTTGACGAATCAATAATTTCGTTCATTTTGCCGAGGATAAAAAGCCTGCCTTCTTTTGCCTGCTGTAACGCAGTTTCTAATAGATCTTTTGTTACGCCGGTAATTTTAATATCCATTTGAAATCCGGTTATTCCTTTTGCAGTTCCCGCCACTTTAAAATCCATGTCGCCTAAATGATCTTCTGATCCCAATATATCTGAGAGGATCGCAATTTTATCTTCTTCTTTAATTAAACCCATGGCTATTCCTGCCACAGGGGCCTCAATTGGAACACCCGCGTCCATTAAGGATAGCGAAGAGCCACATACAGTTGCCATTGATGAAGAACCGTTGGACTCTAATATTTCTGAAACAATTCTAATGGTATATGGAAAAGCTTCATTAGAAGGCAGTACTTTTGATATGGACCTCTCTGCAAGAATGCCATGACCGATTTCTCTTCTTCCCGGGCTTCCTATGAACTTAGTTTCACCCACAGAAAATGGAGGAAAATTATAATGGAGCATAAAAGATTTTGTGGTTTTGCCTTCCAGCCTGTCCATTATCTGTTCGTCACTGCTTGTTCCCAGTGTTAAAACAACCAGCGCCTGGGTTTCTCCCCTGGTGAATAACGAAGACCCGTGTGTCCTCGGCAGAACTCCAACTCTGCCGCTTATCAGCCTTATATCTTTAAGTCCTCTACCGTCAGACCTTGTTTTTTTCTCAATGATATGATGTCTGACAATCTCCTTTTCAAGGTCGGAAAGAATTGTTTTGATTTCTTTATTTAAATCATCATCTTCTTCACTTCCAAGTTCGCATATTGTGTCTTTAGCAATTAAGGCGATCGCATCATACCTTGCCAGTTTTTCTTTAATAAACGAAGCCTCTGTCAATTTTTCTTTAGCATACTGAGTTACTTTTTCGATGAGATCTTTATTCTTTTCAGGTTTTTCAACAACTATTTTTTGTTTTCCCGCAATTTTTTTTAGTTTATTTTGAAGATCAACCAGCTTCTTAATTTCTTCATGTC
>CBDUII010000082.1:0-8791 GCA_965367285.1 uncultured bacterium | reverse complement strand
TGATCATGCAACTGTTTTTTCTCCAGGCTGCCGCCTATCCTTGCTTTAAGCAGTGTCGGGTTGAAGGGCTTAACAATGTAGTCGTCTGCGCCCTTTTTGATGCATCGCACAACGCTATCTATATTATCAAGCGCTGTTATCATGATGACAGGAATGTGACGTAAAGAATTGTCGTTTTTTATATGATTCAAGACCTCGTATCCATTCATTTCCGGCATGAGAATATCAAGGAGAACAATATCCGGAGGCTGTTTTTTCATTTGTGCCAGTGCGGACAACCCGTTTTCTGCAAGGGCAGGAGTATGTCCGAGTGTAATGACCAAGTCGTTGAGTACATTTCGATTCGTCTCATTGTCATCTACGATAAGAATAATTGATGGATTTGTCATTCTCTTTACCTTTGATCAGTTGAGGGAACAATAACTTTAATAGGTTCTATAATTTCCATTTCAAGAGAAAAGTTTTTTATACGGTTAAGTGAGACATCGTCAATTTCTACTCCTTTAGGGCAGATAATTTGTCCGGATGTCGACTCAATATTTCCCATTAAGATCATGCCGACCTGAAGTTCATCTATTTTAAGAGAACTGGTTTTCTGCTCAGGTTTAACTAAAACAACAGCGGCAAGCGCATTAACAATGACAGGATTATAGTGTTTTGCTCTACTGCGGATATTGTCGATTGCATCTATAGGTTGCTTTCCTGATAAAACAAGAGTATCAAAATCTTTAGCAACTTTAAGAATTTGTGCACCAAATGGAACAGTTATCTCACCGCGGTCATTGATATTTGCTCCTTCTTTACTGAAAAGGTTATCCTGGCTCGCAATGATTTCAGCCACTTTTTTAAGACGCGGAAGATTTACAATAAGATCATGTCCGATTTTTTTGTGTTTGGCATAAATCTCCTCTTCTTCCGGAAGCAGAGGCTCTCCGTGAAACACTTTCTCAAGGACTTTCATTGGAATAGTAACACACCCCAATTGCGAAAACATTGCGGCAAGCTCCAGTTCCCATATTTTTTTTACCTTCATCTGAACGCCTATTTTATACGCCAGATTGCGCAAGCGAGACGCCCGTCCAAAGGCTATTGGATTTGTCATGGAAAGAATATCCGTTAAAACCTTTATACTACCGCGAAGTGTCTTCTCAAGAAAATCGCGCTCTGCTTTGATAAAACGGTACCTATCCAAACAGGCGTTAATTCTTGCTTTTAGCAATATGGGATTAAAAGGTTTAGGCAGGTAGTCATCTGCTCCCTTTTCAATGCACTGTACAATGCTTTTTATATCATCAACGGCTGAGATCATAATGACCGGAATATTACTCAATCTAATGTTGTTTTTTAAGCGATCTAAAACTTCATATCCATCCATTTTTGGCATAAGAATATCGAGCAATACCAGGTCAGGGGGTTGCTTTTTTATGTTAACCATTGCAATAAAACCGTTCTTTGCCATGACCGGGTTATGACCAAGAGTAACAATCATTTCTTTGAGCACATTTCGATTCATCTCATTATCATCAACAATAAGAATATTTGCCATATAAGAGTTATGAGTTAAAAAATATCAACTTCATGATTCATCATTTTTCACTTTTCTTTCTCTTCATTCTTAACTCGCAAATGCTTTTTAAGAGTCTCGAATAATTCTTTCGTCTGGATCGGTTTTGCCAGATGTGCCGTACAGCCAGCGGTAATCTGGCGCTCCTCAGCATCGGTTCCAGTGCTGGCAGTTAAAGCTATGATAGGGGTATCGGCAAACTCCGGCATAGTCCGCAGCCGTTTAGTCGCCTCCATACCGTTCATCAAAGGCATACGGATATCCATCAGGATCAGCTCCGGTTTAAAGGACTGAGCCAATTCAATAGCTTCCTGGCCGTTTTTGGCAACCTTGACATTGTGATTGTGAATACTCAGCATATCAAGAATCATCTTCAGATTGACCTTGTTATCCTCTGCTACGAGGATACGACGTCCCTTTGAATAGACTTCTACCACCTCATTTTTTCTACCTGCGTGACAACCGCTTTGTCTGATGTTTTTTTCATTGGTAATGTAAACCAGAAGGTGCTACCTTTTCCCGGCTCACTCTTCACACCGATTTTTCCTTCATGCAGTTTCACCAGCCGGCGTGTCAGGGCCAGTCCTATCCCGGTGCCGCCGAGTTCCCCATCGTGTACATGCTCTGCTTGCTGGAATTCGTAAAAAATCTTATCAATGTCATTTGTCTTTATCCCAATACCGGTATCAGATACCTCAACCCTGACGTACGAGTCTCCCACTTTTTCAGCGCGAATTTCAACCCGTCCCCCCTCCGGTGTATACTTGAGGGCGTTTGAAAGCAGGTTAAGCATGATCTGCTTACATTTCCGGATGTCTGCTGTTACTTCAGTCAGTGCCGGATCGATGAATGATTTCACACTTATTTTTTTCTTTTTAAACTGTTCACTCATCATGGCAACAGTTGCTTCAATAAATTCTTCAGGCGGAATCTCTTTCAGTTCGAGTTCCATTGCGCCTGCGTCTATCTTGGCGGCATCAAGCAAATCATTGATAAGAGATAAAAGGTGCTTACCGCTATCGTCAATCTGGTTCACATAATCTAATTGTTTCTCATTGAGATTTCCAAAGAATTTTCCCCGCAACAGGTCGGCAAACCCCAGGATGCCGTTGAGCGGTGTGCGGAGTTCATGGCTCATGCTGGAGAGAAATTGGGACTTGGCGATGTTGGCCTCTTCAGCTATTTCTTTGGCTTGTAGCAGCTCTTCAGTCCTTTTTTTAACACATTCTTCCAGACTAGCGGTATAATCCATTAACTGTTTTTTTGATTCTCTTAATTTATATACCATATCATTAAAAGAACCTGCCAATTGCCCAATTTCATCATTCGATTTAATCTCAATCCTGATATCAAGTTTTCCTTTCCCGATTTCCACTGAAGAGTTTTTGAGACTTATTATCGGCATTGCAATGGAGCGAGAGATGAATAAACCCATCGCAAGAGCAAATATTGCTGCAATTAGTGATATTACGAGTATTTTTTTCCTTAATTTATTGACAGAAGCAAAAATTTCTTCATTATTATATTTTATCAAAAATGTCCATCCAAGCCCCTTAAATTCTCTATATCCCCTTGATTGTGCGTAAACAGCTAAAAAACTACCGCCGTTCCCTTTTTCTATGTATTTACCCGTGTATTTACCTTTTAAATGTCTATGCCCATTAAATATTTCAGAACCCTCTTCCAGATATTTATAGTCTTTTGTTGAATAAATTAATTTACCTTCTTTGTTAATCAAAGTATATTCTATAGGCTTGGACCCTTTGCGAAACATACTTTCTTCTAATTTTTTTATAATGTTAATCACTTCTGCAACATTCAAAACAACCTTTATTATACCAATGAAATTACCCTTTTTATCATCAATGCGTATAATAATATCAGTAGAATAGACACCTGCACTTTCATCATATTCGATATCATTAACAAATAGACCATCTCTTTTTGCCTCTTGCCACCATTTTTCATCATCCTGCCTGTAGTCGGTAGTCTTTCCAGTTTGAGCAACATTAGCGCCATATTTATTTGTAACAAATACTTCCCCTAAAAGTTTATAATCATATTTGTGCTGATAAAATTTCAGTGTTTCTTTCAATTCAATTGATAATTTATTGTTCATTATTTCCTGCATAAAAGATGTTACTTCCTCTTTCGCTACAGAAGTCCATTCCTGATCTCTTTTGGTAATATAGTCTTGAATATTAGTTAATTTCTCAAATTTTTGATTTGAATCCGAGACAACTTCCAAAACATTTAAATTCTTAGAATACGACTGGAAATCTTCTATTCTACCGTAAATATTTCTATCTATTTTATCCAGGGTTTCTACTGCTAAAGATAGGGCACTGTCTTCGATAGATTTTTGCAACGCCTTTTGGCTTGCATTACTGGAAAAAAACCCTACAAATACAACTATCAAAACAACTGATAAAAACCCCAAAACCAGTTTTAATCCTATTTTCATTTTCTACCTATAATAAAATCCCAATAATAATATACCTGCTGCTATCATAAATGAAATAAAACTCACGGCAAAAGTCTTTAATATTAATACATTATTATAGAAATTGATAATATGAAATCTTAAACCTCAAGTATAAGCTGAATAGTTACACTTTTAAATACTTTTCAAGAGTCTCGAATAATTCTTTCGTCTGGATAGGTTTAGCCAGATGTGCTGTGCAGCCCGCTATAATCTGGCGCTCCTCAGCTCCGGTTCCAGTACTGGCAGTCAGGGCTATGATGGGAGTGTCAGCAAAACCCGGCATAGTTCGCAACCGTTTAGTCGCCTCCATACCGTTCATCAAAGGCATACGGATATCCATCAGGATTAGCTCCGGTTTAAAGGACTGAGCCAATTCAATAGCTTCCTGGCCGTTTTTGGCAACCTTGACATTGTGATTGTGAATACTCAGCATATCAAGAATCATCTTCAGATTGACCTTGTTATCCTCTGCTACGAGGATACGGCGGCCGGTTGAAGGGGACCCTTTTGCTTCATGTTCCTCCTCCGCTTTGTTATCCGTTTTGTTTAATGCTTTTTTTACCGGTAAAGTAAACCAGAAGGTGCTTCCTTTTCCCGGCTCACTCTTCACACCGATTTTTCCTTCATGCAATTCCACCAGCCTGCGTGTCAGGGCCAGTCCTATCCCTGTGCCGCCGAGCTGCTCTTCGCGCACATGGGCTGCCTGGTGAAATTCGGAGAATATTTTTTCAATATCATCCGCTTTAATCCCAATGCCTGAATCAGATACCTCAACCCTGACATGCGAATCTCCATCTCTGGCAACGCGAATTTCAACTCGTCCTCCCTCCGGTGTATATTTTAGGGCGTTGGAAAGCAGATTAAGCATGATCTGATTACACCTGCGGATGTCGGCTGTTACCACAGCCAGATCCGGATCAATAGTTGATTTTACATTTATTTTTTTCTTTTTAAACTGGCTGATCATTACGACAACAGATGCTTCAATAAATTCCTCGGGCTGTATTTCCTCCATCTCAAGCTCCATTGCGCCCGCGTCTATTTTGGTTACATCAAGCAAGTCGTTTATAAGGGACAACAGGTGCTTACCGCTCTCGTCGATCTGGTTAACATAATCTAACTGTTTCTCATTGAGTTTCCCGAAGAATTGGCCCTGCAACAGGTCTGTAAAGCCGAGAATACCATTGAGCGGAGTGCGGAGCTCATGGCTCATTGACGAGAGGAACCGGGATTTAGCCTGATTGGCTTGTTTTAGATGAATATTCGTATCCTTCACCTTTTTTAAAGTATCGCGCAATTCATTTGTTCGTTGGTTAACGGTTTGTTCAAGGTGTTGCCGTTCTTTTGCCAGTTCTGCTTCCACTTGATTACGTTCGGTAATATCACGGAGGATGCCACTATAAAAAATTTCTTCACCTGATTTCCAGGTGCCAAGAGATACTTCTAACGGAAATTCATTATTGTTTTTTCTGAGTCCATGCAATTCAATTGTTTTTCCAGCAAGAGAAAGTTTGCCGGTTGTTGCTGTTCGTTTAAGTCCTTTATTATGAGCGGCTCTATATTTTTTGGGCATTAGAATGGTTAGCGGCTTGCCCAATACTTCCTCTTTTTGATAGCCAAATATAATCCGCGCGCCTTTGTTCCAGAAAATAATGTTCCCATTCCAGTCGGCTGAAATGATGGCGTCCCTGGCGGTCTGTGCTATGGAGCGGAACTTTTCTTCCGATTCCCTTACCGATTCCTCCGCCTTTTTGCGCTCGGTCACTCGTCCCACTTGAACAGCAAGCTTAGATCACGCCTCCAATGTGATTTCCTACGGTCCTATAGCTCAATTTGAAAAGAATTCCCGCACACCCCCAAACATTTCCCACTCTAACACACGCACAGCCAACGCAGCTTGTATCCCTATTTCCTTTACTCATTTTTCTACGCTAAAATTCTGGTCATGTGCCACATCTGTAATCCATGCAGGTTTTCCAGTTGCCAATACCCGCCCGGGCAACCCAACTCCCGGATCAAACGAAGTGTCTTCAGTAACTTTCCGCAACGTCTCAAATCGCTCCGTATTTTCAATGTGCCAAATTTTTGAAGGAATTAGATTCCCCTTAGAAGCAATTATATACACATGTCCGACTGGCCAATTCATATAATTACAGACTTTCTCAAGACAAACCTGTAGTGCTTCCTCGGCGGTTGAGGCTTCATTAGCAGTAACAGTTATTTCTTGTAACAGTTGTATAAACTTTGCTTTCTGATGCAGCGACAGTTCCGCCTCTCTTTTTTGTTCGAGTGAATTCTGGAGTTGTTTTTCTGATTTTTCCAATGCCCTGGACTTCTGCTCTAAAAGCCAACTATACTGAATACCTTCGGAAACCTCTGATAATAGATCAATAACAAGTTTTGAGTTTGGCAGATTTGCTTCCTCTAAACCAAGCCATGGCATGGGTTTAATCTGCTTTTCACTGCTCCAGATAATTTCGAACTGCCCGGCAGGCAATATTTTTCCGATATGGGCGTTTTTCATAACATGATTATTAGACTCAATCCTTATTTGCCCACCCGGGGACTCATAGCATTGCCCAAAAATATTCTTACGTAATTCCGTCACATTAAAAGAGTTGGCAGTTTCAACCGTTTGTTTCCATAAAAATAATTGAGAATAAGCCGTTTCTATGGGATCTGAAGTTACTCTATTTGAGCCGTATTTTCTTTTAAAACTCGATACAAAACGTTTGTTTTCGGGTGTGTCCAAACTTTGGAAATAACTCCAGCATGCATAATGACCCTGAGCAGATTCCTTCATTTCTTGTACTTCCCCCTCGGCAACATTCACAGCCATGATTGGGATTTCTTTGTAAGAAATACCTGCTTTATGGTACTGCTTGTAAAAAGAAAAATTACTGTCTCCGTTAAGTGTATTAAATATTACATCCGGCTGGACTTTTTTAATTTTAGAAATAATATCAGTAAAATCATTTGCCCCTAAAGGCTTATATTCCTCAGCTAAAACCTGACAATTTTCTTCTTTAAGTTGTGCTTTGATGAACTTATTTGCGGTACGAGGAAAAACATAGTTGGAACCTAAAAGGAAAAAACGCTTTTTCTGATTTTTTACGAGCCATTTTACTGCGGGATCTATTTGTTGGTTAAGGCAACTTCCGGTATAAACAATATTCGGAGAACACTCTAACCCCTCATATTGAACGGGATACCAAAGGAGGGAATTAGATTTCTCAATAATTGGTTTGATTGCTTTACGCGCAAATGATGTCCAGCAACCAAATATTGTTGTAATTTTATCTTTTTTAATTAATTTGTTAGCTTTTTCTATGAAAATAGCGGGGTCTGACGCCCCATCTTCTATTATCGGTTCAATTAAACGGCCTAAGACGCCTCCTTTTGAATTAATTTCATCGATGGCAAATAAGGCCGCGTCCACTAAAGGCTTTTCACTTCCAGCCATGTTGCCGCTTAATGAATGCAGAATTCCAATTTTATATACAGTCATGATAGATAAATAAAGCGAGAAAATTTATATGAAGATAAAAAAACCACGTCCTTTGGGTGTGGTCAGAGGATAAAGGCTTTGCCTAATCCTGCCCACTGTGATACTCCAATTCTTGAGTTGTTCCCGCAACTATAAGAAAGGAGAAAAACAGTGAGCAAATTTAACAAACTATCACATGCAATATGGCATTGTAAATACCATATTGTATGTCGTGCACCCGGGGTGGAAAGCTTTGTTGACTGCCTCCCTAATGTCTGGTTGTAAAAAAATCGTAAGCCGCACACTACTACATTACAGGAACTCCAGGCCAACTTCCGACTCTCCATCAGGTACAGCAAATATCCCTTGATCTTCTCATTATCTATCCGGTCGGGTGATTGGTTATATGTTGCCAGTCCGGATACCGCGTCAGCATATGCCTCATGTGTTTTTGGTGCAAACCTCCTCAGCTTCATCTCATTGATCATTCTTTCACGCAATTTACTCATAATGCCTCCTCCTTTTAAAAAGGTTGTCATTACGACCGCTCACTATGAATGGCCTTATGGATACATTTTATGCGTTAAGCAATAATTATAGATACTCAGAAATAAAAGGAGATTATGTGGTTGGTTTGAAATGTGAAGATTGAAACAGGTCTGAAAAACTACCGCGCAAGCGGTTTAGTTCAACAGAAGATTAGACATCCCAGTCATCCGAGCTTGGGGCGGTCAAATCACCACTTACTTTTAAAGGCTTAAGCGACCCTTTCACTAAGGGAACGCTTTTTTTTCCTGTAGGGTATTATCTCTGCTATGGGTTCACCCGCGCGACAAACGGTGATACGTTCTTTATTAGTCTCCACCATTGAGAGTAAAGGAGATAGCCTGGTCTTTGCTTCGTGAATGTTTACAGTTGTCATTTCGGTCATCCTTAGTTTAGTTAGCTCAGTCTATTATGTAACGCTCCGCTAAAATGCCAAGAAGAGTGTTATTTGTCAATTAAATATCTAAAAATATACCCTTGAAAGATAGTCAGGTTTTATTTGAAATAGACTGAAAGATAGTCAGGAGGGTGAAACTGTCTCATTTATTTAATATGTTACACAGCGACCCAAAAACAGCGAATCCGCCATCCGCTATCTGATTCTGCCCTCCGCCATAAGGTTGTCAGAGAACTGCTTACTGCCTTTCCCCCTCCGTCCCTTGCCATCCGATATCAGTAATCAGGAACAATTATTTGTAATCTATCGTCA
>CBDUII010000081.1:0-8797 GCA_965367285.1 uncultured bacterium | reverse complement strand
TAAACGTCAAGGTTCTCAAAGCGAAACGGCAGCTTTGCATGTGAGCCGCCAAAATTCCTGTCATGCTCTTTCAACCTTGAACCCTGAACGGTGAACTCTAAACGCTTGCAAATAAATATCATTCATTAGCTAACCCTGTCAAGGGTTAAAAAATTCTACTACTGAAGAGTTTTGCGTCTTCATAATTGAGGGAAGAGGTTGGGCAATAACGGCTATTTGAAACTTATTTGCATAAATAATTTTCAAGATTAGATTTTAATTTTGGGAGATTTTTCGTTTCACATTCCCATACAATCTCAACCTGTACCCCCATTTTTTTAAGCTTATTCCTGTTTCGCTTGTTACGCTTTACATTAGCATTCAGTTTGTTTTTCCAATAACATTGCGTTGGTTTTGGGCTTAACACGTCCAAATCGGCAGTTATGTTTGTGCCAGAAGCAACCGTGAACAAAAATTACTTTCTTCAATCTTGGAAGCACTATATCCGGTTTGCCGGGAAGGTCTTTCCTGTGAAGTCGAAAACGAAAACCCATGGAATGAATTAATTTGCGGACAATGATTTCCGGCTTGGTGTCTTTACTACGAATCCTGGACATGCAGTAGCTGCGCTGTTCCGGGGTGAGATCATCAACCATTGCTTATTTACTCATTATTCCAGGGGATGGGAAAACCGAGTTGCTCAAGCTTTGCTTCAAATTCTTTTGCCTCGCGGTTTAATTTTAAGCCTTTCCTGCCTTTAGAAAGCCAGCCGAGTTGCATCAATTGATTAAGCGCCTTTTTATTTTGATTCTTAGCAAGACAGGAAAGCACCTGAATTTCAATATTGGAAAGCTGCATAGCGTCAAGACGGTAGTCCTGAAAAGCCTTCCATGTCAGGGGAACCCATTTGCTCACAATTTCATTTCCAATGATATTCGCGTATTCCCGTATTTCATGTTGCGCATGAATATCCATTCTTAAGGAAAGAAAATGGAGCAGGTTGTGGAGGTCAATTTTCCTTCAAATGGGTGACCTATATTCAACAGACAAACCTGACCCTAATAACCTCATAGCTTATCGTAGATAGTGACCTCCAATCCATGCGAATAATCTTTGTTAAATTCATTTGAAGGAGCATAAGCTATGGATGTTTGCGGATATTTAAGATGGTACTTAAAAATAGCTAATGAGCTTGTCTTTGGACCTAACGACGTCAGAACAACATTTGAATCATTTACGCACTCCCCTATGTACTCTTCAAGTGCTTCCACAGTTTCTTGAAGAGAAAATCCATCAACATCAAACCATCTGATTTCCTTGTTACGGCTAAAACCAGACTCGTGTTTTTTTCGGTTCCTTTCGTTATTTTTGTGCTGATTTCCTATCTGTAAACCTATAATTAGATTTTCAGGTTCGTAGAACCTTACTAATTGTTTGGCACGTTCTACATCAAAGCCTGATAAAATAACCAGCGTTGTAGGCAACCCCAGCTTATAGATTCCAGAGAGTTTATATACAAACCTCGGTCTTCCAGGATCACGGCTTAACCAATCTTCAGTGTATTCCACTGGCTTATGATATGCATACTGTGTTGTCACATTTCTTGTACTTAGCAGGTCACAGATGATCCATGTTGTTTCTCTGGGCATGGTTGAGATATCCAATGTAATTGTTGCTCCTTTTCCAATTAATTCTTCAACAGCAGGAATGACCGCTTTCCATGTTTCCAGTGGTGTTTCAAAGTTTAACTTATGAGATACCAGTTTAATGTTATTATTTCTGCATAATTCCGTAGCTGCCTCTATATTTTTCTTCGACCAATCGTAATATTCTGTATAAATAAACATAAGAACATATTTTGACCGGGTCTTTTTTATTAGATCGTCAAAACCCAATATAAAGCGGTGTTCCCAACTAGCAACTGTGACAATCACATCACTTGGTAAGGGGGAGTTCTCCTTGCTTTGCGTCTGTTTGATCATTTAGTTTTTCACCTTTATCAAATGGTATTTTTTTATTCTGGTCAGCGGCATTCCATAGATGTATTGCTTTAATTGAAACCCTGGCATTTTGTCCTACTGGGTCTAAGCCCCTTATCGGCCATAATATTCGGTTGGGCATATAGTACGGTTCCCTTTTGCCATCATCCTTAGAGGCACTGGTGAACATGTATAACAATTGAGATCTTCTACTTATTGTCAAAACTCGGTTCAGTTTTTCTTTTAACTCATCTTTATAATCAGAGATCGTAAAAACAATAGCTCGTGGCTCAGAGATATCAGACAATAAGCGTTCTCTAAATAAAATTGCCAAATTGTCCAATAATTGATAAACGTGTTTTGCATCCCCACGTGAGCATGTATCAATAGTCTTGTCTAAGTCATCTCTTGCCCATTCCCACCTTTTAGTACTCCGCTCTTTAATTACATCGGCTTGAATTTGCGGAGGTATATGGTCGAGTGTAAATAAATTTTTACCCCCATTAGCATGCCATTTTGAATACATTAAATCATACATATGATAACAAGGATCAAGCAGATTTCTTATTACTCCGGTAGAAAGGTGGACAAGCAGTTCAAAGCCCGAGTAATACGGCAAGTTAGCTTTAGGATCACGGCTTCTAAAATAAATTGCACGCTCAGATTTATAGACATAGTCAATCTTTTGTTTTGCTGTACCATCCGGATATTTTTCTTTTGCACGTCTTTTCGCTTCTTCTTTCGCTTCTTTTAATCCTTTATCAAAATCTTTATGTATGGGAAAAAAATCATCCGGTGTACTATTAACATCTATCGCTTTGAGACGTTTTGCAATGATATCACGAGCTAAGTTGCCAAATTTTGACATCTTATTCTGATATGGCTGCTCCAAATCTATTTTTGTAAAGTCGTGGGATTCAAGGATTGCGCCACCAGAGGAAGTTTTATATGTCGGCGAGTCTGCCCGAGTAGTGGTGACTTTAAAGCTAAACAAGGTATTGTCCCTAAAGGATATCCATGAATTCAATATGCGCTTTTGATATTCATTCAACATTTGAGAATCATCAATCATAAGAGAAAAATGACTATTCTTGAGCAACGGTAAGTCTGAAAAACAATTCAGTAATGGACGTAAACCACTGCCAAAGGAAAACAAGCCATTTAATAACGTTTCATTATCTCCCTTGCTGTTTAATGCTTCTTGAACAGTAGTATTTCTTTTGTTCAGGGCGAGGCGCAAAGCTTTAAAAAGTGGAATTTTATCAGGTATATCCATGCTTAGAACATATGCCAATTCATTACGGACAGTCTCTTCATCTTCCGGGGTCATCACATTGTCTATTTTTGAAATTGATTCAACGGCTTTATCCATTATAGAGACAACCAAGAAATGTTCACTAATCAAAGATGCATGAAGTGGATCAAGCAATTCATGTTCTTTTCGGTGGAAAAGGGGGGTATTACAAGGTACATAAATTGACACAATTGATAAGTCAAGCTCCTTGCTATTCTCCCGTGCTTTTATTATTTGAACAGGTAAGGAGTTGTAAAGAAGCGCCATTGTCTTACCGGTCCCCCGCTCACCGACGAGGAAAATATTTCTTCTGGAATATATGAATCGTGAATAGTTGAAATCTTCAATATAGTATTGAAGCAGTTGCTTGGGAGAAAGTTTATTGGCCCCTTCGTATGCAAATGGATTATTGTCTTTATTCATCACTTTTTTCCACCACACCTGTTTTATTCAGATTTGATGGCCTCCTTAACTGAATTTATTAATGTTTTGGGTTCATATGCCTGATCATGTTCTACAAAAGACTTTGCATCGTCCCCTGGCACAACGAGGTCAGACATCTCGACAGGGTCTAAAGGAACGTAAAGAAGTTTGTTGTGATAACCACCCAATTCAGATTCTTCATAATGCGAAAAATTTATAGTCACAGTAGTTCTCTTGAAAGGATCTAAAAGATTGCAATAATGCTTAGCATATTGCCGTTCCTGATTTAACTTAAAGGCTCTCCCATAAACATATGCCAAAAAACCCTCAAGTTCTTCGAGTGTAACAATACCTGGATCATTGCTATCTTTCAAGAGCTTCAAACTTATGTTATAAGTTAGGCAAATTCGACCTGCAACACGATCTGTAGCAATTTTTGTTGATTTTGCATACTTATGATAAATCATGCTATCTTTTGAATAGGCATGTTTTTTTATCATATAATAGGATGTTCTTTGTTCACCCTCGGCAAGTTCATCTGCTAATCGTAATATAGGTGCAAGGATATTAGGCCGTATTTGTTTATCTTCCAAACTTGCATGTTCAACAACATCTTTTAACGTATTTATATTGGTTCCATCCGTATGTTTTCCGCAGTGTGATTCACAAATATTCAAGATAATCCTTTTTTCTTCTGTCTCCTCATTGCCCCCGCTTGAAGGCCGCGCCTTATCATAAATTGGTGATATGAGATTTCTGTGTTTTTTCCTGTCGAAGAAATTTCCAACATCATGAAAAATGATTGCCATGATTAGGCAATATAATTCCATGGCAGTTAGCTCCAAAATATTATCTCCAAGGAGACTATATGCATTTTTAAGAACATTACGTACATGCAATGACCCATGATCTGTTAAATCTTTTTCTGACTTCGCTATTTCTGAAAGTAAGTCTTTAATCAATCGCCCGCGTGCTATTGTGTAATATCCAAAGCGCTCAGCACCCTTACTTTCACCCAAATCCTTTTTAAGTCTTTTCTCAGTTAATCTTTCAATTTCTAGCGTTTGCCATATATAATCAGACATAGGTATTTTCTAAATTATTTATTTTATAAAAAGTTTGTAGCGATAGCCTTAAATACTGCCTTTGCCATTAACGGCGGCACAGCATTTCCAACCTGCTGCTGCTGAAAACCTATTGACCCCTCGAATTCATACCAGTCCGGAAAGGACTGGAGACGAGCGGCTTCTCTTACGGACAATCCTCTATCTTCAGTAGGATGAATCAACATGTTTTTGCGATAATTTCCAATCACCACGGATGGCTGTTCTTCCCTTAATCGTCTATAAATTCCCGTATGACATCGTGTTTTGTCAGTGTAATTTTTCATTAACCGCTTTGGGATATCCTCCCAGTTGCCGCCCTGAGGAATATACTTGTATCTTTCTAAAACATAGGGGGCATTTGCCGTCACCAAATGATTCCGACATCCTTTGTGACCATTTCTCATGCTTTTTGCGTATTTTGTACCGGCCTTTTTCGGATAGCATAAATAGTCAGTGGAAGAGCCGTTTTCAAGATTGGGAAGATCATCCAGCGCTTGGCTTACACTAACCGGGTTTTTAACATTTGGTTCCGGCATTTTCACTGATATTCCATGCTTTGATGCGATGATAAAAAAACGGTTTCGCACCTGGGGCACTCCGAAGTCTGCGGAGCAAAGAATACCGGATGAAGTTGTGTATCCCTGTTTTTCAAGGTCATAAAGTATTTTGTCTTTAAATAGCCCTCCTTCGGTTTCAATAATTCCCTTTACATTTTCAAACACCACCCAGTCAGGTTTCCACAGTTTAACAACCCTGATAAATTCTTTAAAAAGCCAGTTAGTTTCATTTTCAGCGCTACGATTTTGTTGATTAGATGTGGAAAATCCCTGGCAGGGAGGGCCGCCAAAAAGAACAGTTATTGTGTCCTTTGTAGGTATGTTAAATTCTCTTATTTTCGATATATCGGCAGCTAAAACATCAGTTTCCGGGTGATTGTGTGCATAAGTAGCTGCCGCGTAAGGGTCTTTTTCTATCGCAAGCTGTACATTAACTCCGGCCATTTTAGCGCCAAGCGACATTCCGCCTGCCCCGGAGAACACGGCTAATCCGACAAATTGCTTCCTTTTTTTCATATCAATTAATTACAGTAACAATAATATATAATTTTCCACGAACGACAAAACATGTGAATGTATAATATCAACGCATTATTTAGCCATATCATTTGCAAGCAGTCAAGGGTTAAAACAAATAAGGAGAATTGGACGCACCCCAAGAGTACTTCTTTTGGGCGCAGATTTTAGCTTCGCCGCAACACAAATAAAATTTGCCAGGAGCGAAGAAAAGCCTTAAATTCTTGGACAGGATTAACAGAATAGACATAGGCGCTGTTTGGTTTTTGCCTTTTTTAGTCGCAGTTTGTTTTTTTCTTCTACTGCGACTTATGCACCGTACAGCGCCTTATGCAAGGCTAAACAATCCAGTCCATCCTGTTAATCCTGTCAAAAAAAGGTTTTGTTTTTCTTAGTGGCTTAGTGGCTAAAAAACCATTTTAATTCAATTTGACTAATTTTAAGCAACCTTTAAAAAAGTCTTGACAATTTTATAGTATGCTTTAAAATAGTCACATGACTTATCGTCCCCGGACCATGGACAAAGTATGTTTTCACAAGGATTTTGGACGGCAGATGCGCTTTATCGCTGGTCCGCGCCAGAGCGGTAAAACCACAATGGCAATATCTTTTCTAACAAGACATGGAATTGCAGCCAACTATTATAACTGGGACAGGAGGGAAGTAAAAATAAATTACAGGGAAAATCCTTCGTTTATTGAAAAAAATATTCTCTCCGGGGAAAAAACATGGATCTGTTTCGACGAAATTCACAAAATGCCGAAATGGAAAAACATCCTGAAAGACTTTTTCGATACCTATGAAAAGAAAGTTAATTTTATTGTCACCGGCAGTGCGAGGTTGGATCTCTTTAGAAAATCGGGCGACAGCCTGGTGGGAAGATATTTTCTATTTCACCTGCTGCCATTTAGCCTGCGGGAGCTGACAGGAAAAATCAGGCCAATAAATTTTTCTGAAAACCCATTTGAATTTATTAAACAGAAGCTAAGTTCCTCCGGGTACGAGCAGGACGCGCTTGAACATCTGCTGGAGTTCAGCGGATTTCCCGAACCCCTGTTTAAAGGGAAAAAGAATTTTCATCTTAAATGGCAAAATGACTATATCGATCATGTATTAAACGAAGACCTGCGGCCGTTAACTAAAATCGCGGAGATAGAAAATATAGCAAATCTCTTTTATGTTCTGCCGGGAAAAGTGGGGAGTCCTTTATCTATCAATTCTTTGAAAGAAGACTTAGAAGTGAGTTTCCCCACTGTAAAAAACTATCTAAAGGCGCTTGATCTGGTTTATATGGTTTTTATGATAAAACCCTACTCTCAGAAAATAAACAGAACTTTAAAAAAAGAGCGGAAATTATATTTTTATGATTGGACAAGGATAAGCGACAAGGCGAAAATGTTTGAAAATTATACGGCCTGCGAGTTAAAAACAATGGTGTCCCTCTGGAATGACATGGGAACAGGTTTAGTTGATCTTCATTATGTCAGAACCAGGGAAGGAAAAGAAACAGATTTTCTGATAACCAGGAATCATAAACCCTATCTTCTCATTGAAGCCAAACTCAGTTTTTCTCCGATAGAATCACATCATTTACGTTATGCCCGTTTGTTGGGGGACATACCTTTTATTCAGGTCGTTTTTCAGGATAAAGTTACCGAAGTCTACAAATCAAAAGCATTCCAGGTTTCTGCCGGACGGTTTTTTAGTTAAAGGCTTACCCTGTACCAGTACGGTTCAGGGCTTGCCGGTATTCAATTCAATTGATTTGCCATGATCCAGGCGGTTAGCTATAGCGCGCAGAGCAAGAACCTCTACTTTTGTGATAGCCTCTTCACGGCTTTGACCGTAAACCATAACACCCAGCATATCAGGAATCTCTGCTATCCAGCGTCCATCATCCTCATGTTCAATTTTAATCTTCATTCTATATTTATCCACCCATAATTTAAAAATTTTAAAATATTATATAAAGGAAATCCTCGAAAAAAAACTGAAGATTTTTATGGAAAATATCCATCCCCCCTTAAAATGATCTCCCTTTACACAGATGAAGATGTCGATATTTCAATAAAACCCCTTCTAAATGTCAAAGGTTTTACAGTCTTTACCGCCCTTGAAGAAAAAATGCTTGGAAAAAATGACAGAGAGCAATTAGAACATTCCATTAAACTTAGGTCTGTGTTATTAACTCATAATCGAAGCCACTTCGAAAAGTTATCTAAACAGATTGATGAAGAAAGTGTGGAATATTCTGGCATTATTATAGCAACCAGACGAAATACGTATGAACTTGTTCCAAGGCTCTGCATGGAACGAGTAAAATAACAGAGCAACCATAGGGTTGGAAAATAAAAAGCAGGTAATTATTAAAGTGTTTGGAATGTCTGGAAATTCAAGCATGGTACGGGTATTTTGTTTCTCTTTTGGAGTGCTGTATTACTAACCTGCAAAACTGTGTTTTTTTAGCAAAGTTTTTTTTGCTCACTGGAGCGGTAGCTCCATTTGGTTGTGGCCCCTGGCCACGCTGTGACTGAGTCACTGCGTCTTTTTTGGAGTGCATCGACTACGTCGATGCATTTATTAAGCAGTAACACAGTTACTGCACTCCAGAAAACGGCGAGACGAGGGCACATTAATTGCTTACAATATTACTTAAAACGCAAAGTTAAAAAATGATATTTCATCTCAAATCCTGATTGTGCTATCATTAACCATTAATCCTCATAGGAGCAGAAACTATGAAGCTGTTCCATTTCCATTCTGCTAGCGTGAGTTTATCACGAAATCAATAATTCCTTAATAAATTTCAACCGTAACTATTTGCATTTTTGTCAGTTACGGTTATTTTTTTGCGCTCAAAACATGTATACACTGATTAATATAAATTTTATAATGACATACTCCCCGACGCAGAGCATCGGGGTATCTAAAACAACTTTATCA
>CBDUII010000080.1:0-8848 GCA_965367285.1 uncultured bacterium | reverse complement strand
TCCACGAATGCTCATAAAACTAGCTGTCTTCCGTAGCAATAACAGCCTGGATAAAATAAAGGGATATTTTTCCCAATGGAACTCTGCTTCGGCCCCCGAGTTTGGTTATGAGATTACCCCTGTCAGAATAAATTTCTGTAGGAAGACTGAGATTAATTATTTTAAGACTTTTTGGGATTTGCGGAATTTCAGATGAAACTTGAAGAAAAAAGATAAAGAGGGCAATTGATCCTATGATTGAAAAAAAAAACAGTAGTTGAAAAAATACTTTAAATAGATGTTTTGTAATAGTCGCCTCTTGAAAGTATTTTAAGATTACAATTATAAGTCGTCAGCTAACTCATCCTGCAAAAAATCATCTGCCGGCGCTAATTCTTCACCTGAAAGATATTGGATAAGATTTGATATAAGAAAATCGTCCACATAAACTATCACAACTTCTTTCTTATTCAAGGTATGAATTTCAAATCCGATTTGAACGAGGTTATCCTCCGAAATTTCAGATATCCCTACCCTTTTAAGACGGTTTCCCCAGCGTAAGAAATTAAAAGGGTTATAAATAATTTTGTCCCGCGCACTCTGTCTCATTTTATAAATGGCTTCCATGAATTCACTGACATCATAAATTCTGCTGCTCAGTTCTTCAATGTTTTCCAGGGAAGTCGGAATTATTTTACCATAATTTTCCAGATAATTTGCGTCCTTTCCTGAAATCAAAATGCTCTTCAGTATTCCAAACCGGCCATCTACCATTACGATTTCAATACCCGTTTCCTTTTGAAATACAAAAGTCTTAACCCAATCTGAACGGTGAAAATAATTAATCAGATTATAAGGATCAATAATTTTATTTGATATAGTTGATGGAAGACTGCTGTAAATTTTTACAAACTGCCCTTTTGTTAATCGAATCAAACGGTCTGTTTTTAGAAATTCAAGCAGTTCGCTGAAATTTTCTATCGTTTCAATTCTTTTCCGTTTTTCTTCTTTCTCAATAATAAGCTCGCTTAAATGCCCCATGGCTGTAATACTCTGACGTTCAACATTCCACATGCGGCCGAGTTTTTGTCTTTTGTGATTATTCCATTTCAGAAAATCTCCCGTCATTTTTTCCATAAAGTCGAATTTAACTTCAACCAGAACAATGGCAGCTATGAAAAAAATGATGAGAAAAGAGTTCAGGTTAAAAACCTGATAAATCCAGACAGCAGGCCTTTTATCAGGAATTATAGAGGAAGGTACATCCATCATATTGCCTTAAAAAACCTGACGCTTGTACCATGCGAAGCAACTTTGATTTCAACTTTTTTACAGCATTTCGGACAATGACCAGAATAAGCGGTTTTCGTTTTATTTATATAAATTCTTTGGTAAACATTACAGCACTCAAACAGCATACCTATGTATTTTTTACCCCGCAACTTGTTACCCATCTCAACAGTAATCGAAAAAACTTAGCGTTGCAGAACAGCCGCCCAAAAAATGAAAAAATATAAATTCCAAATGCCAAATGCCAAATAACAAATAACAAATAAATAACAATACTCAATATTTAAAAAAATCCGAACAAACCGCAACAAAATAGAAAAATTGGGTTTTGCCTTTTGGGGTTTGTTTTTTGTTATTTCTTTAACTCTAATCTCCTACAATTTGAATTAAAATACTCCTGTGTCTCGGTTGGTTATCAAAATCCAGAACAACAATCTGCTGCCACGTGCCCAACTTCAAATCACCGTTGTTAAAAGGCACAGACAGAGAAGCTCCTAACAAAGCTGCCCGGACATGGGAATATCCATTGCCATCTCCCCAGCGGGAATCATGATCATAATGGATTCCTGCCGGAGCTAATTTTTCAATAGCCTTTCTTAAATCATTCACTGCACCGGATTCATATTCAATGGTAGTAACCCCTGCAGTGGAACCCGGTATAAATACCGTTGCAGTTCCATCTGTTATTCCTGACGCAGATACCTCGTTTTGAACTTTATTAGTAATGTCGAGAATATCAGTTCTCCCGCTTGTTTTTACTTGAAAAGAAACAGATTTGACTGGCATATCAGGAGTTGTAGTGAAATTTCTAAAGGAGACAAATTATTTGACACAGAGCGGCCAGTGGCCGCAACCAAATGGAGCTACCGCTCCGGTGAGCAAAAAAGCTGTGCTTTTTTTGGCAAAGTTTATACAACTTATTGAAATAAAAAAGTTTTTTTATAACCGCAAAGTCGCAAAGAACGCAGTGAAAAGAAAATATTTTTTCCCTTTGCGAACTCTGCGGTAAATCTAATTTTGGTTGCGGCGAAGCTGGGCTGTGTTTCTGGTTTTACAATTTTCAGTGAAGCGCAAGTTAGGCCATCCTGGCTAACTTTTTAGGCGCTGTTTGGCGCATTTTTTTACAGCGCCTTATGCAACACTCAAAATCCCTAAAACTGCCGTCCATGGCAGTTTTTACGGTATTTTGTGTTTGCGGCTACGCCGCAAGGAAACATTGAAATTCCTATACATGAACTATAGTTCTAACTAATATGATTTTTTTTACATTTTATACTTGCCAAAATCTTCTGGCTTGAGATTTTCCAGCCATTCTTTCCATTTGGAGGGATCTTCAAGATTTGATTTATCCGTTAAATCGATATTTTTTTCCGACAGATCAATACTCTTGGCTTCTTCAACTACTTTTTCTTCTACATAAACCGGGACTTTAAGCCTTAACGCCAGAGCAATCGCGTCACTTGGCCTGGAATCGACATTAGTTTCATTACTATTTACTTTTATACAAATTTTCGCGTAAAAGGTGTTGTCTTTGAGTTCATCGATAACAATATGGGTAACAGTGGCTTTAACTTCGGTCAGAATGTTTTTAATAAGGTCATGAGTCATCGGCCGTGGCGTGCTAATATTTTCCATCTCCAGTGCAATCGCGTTAGCTTCAAAAATACCGACCCATATGGGCAAGGCATGTTTTCCTTCCGAATCTTTTAAAATAATAATCGGCATATTCGTTAATGGATCCAGAGTCAAACCTCGGATTTTCATTTCTATCATTACCACACCTCCTTTTTTGATTTGCTTACTTCATTTAAGAATTCAGCACTCATTTACTTATATTAAGCATTTTTTTTCTATCTTGTCAATAAGTCTATTTTTTTAGTGAACCCCTTATTCCAACTGGCACGAAGTGCCTAAGTTTATGTATAGGAATTTCAATATTTATAGATTCCAGCTAAAAACGTGCGGGAATGACATGTAGAGGTGCTTGAAAATAACAATCCCGCGCTTTTTGTCATTCCCGCAAAGCTGAGCTTAGCTCTGCGAAAGCGGGAATCTAAGTTCTAACCTGACCATCCAGGCTATATAATCCACTGCGTATAATCTTAACAGGAACGATTTCACCTGTTAAGTAGTCTTTTTCCGCGCTGCTAACTTGTGAACTTTTATCTTTTTGCAAAATTTCATTGTCATCTGCTGATGTATTTAGTTTTAATTTGGCTGCGGCCCCTGTCCGTCCTGTATTACTAACTTGCAACATCTTGTTTTTTTGACAAAGTTTTTTTGCCCACCGGAGCGGCAGCTCCATTTGGCTGCGGCCCTGCCGCCCTGTAAAATTTACAATCTTATTAGTTCTTGTTCTTCCGGTTAATTTATCGGGATTAGTCTTGCTTTTGCCTTCCACCAGAATGTCCACATTTTTACCTTCCAAGCGTTTATTCAACTTTAATGTAATGTCTTTTTGCAAATCAAGCAAAGCATTAAAGCGTTTTTGTTTTATTTTTTCGTTAACCTGACCAGGCAGCTTAGCTGCAACTGTTTCAGGTCTGGGTGAATAATTAAACAGAAAAATATTATCAAACTCTACTTTTTTAATTAAATCAATAGTGGCCTGAAAATCCTGTTCTGTTTCACCCGGAAATCCAACGATAATATCTGTTGACAATGCCACACCGGAAACGCTTGATTTTAAACTGTTTATTTTCTCCATATAGTCATCTAACGAATACTTTCTATTCATAAGAGAGAGTATTTTGTTAGAACCCGACTGAGCCGGCAGGTGGATTTGCTCACATACTTTATCGAAATTCTTTATTACCCTGATAAGCTCTTTTGAAAAGTCTTTTGGGTGAGAAGTCACAAAGCGTATTCTTTCTATCCCCGGGATTTCGTTGATTTTTTCCAGCAGACCGGGAAATGTTATGCCTTCGGCAATATCATTACCGTAAGAATTAACGTTCTGCCCTAATAATGTTACTTCCTTATACCCCTGCTGTGAAAGCGTCTTAATTTCACTTAAAATAGAATCACACTTTCTGCTTATTTCTCTTCCGCGCGTAAAGGGCACAACACAATAAGAACAATAGTTATTACAACCATGCATGATGCTTACCCATGCCTGAATGTTGCTTTCTCTTGATATAGGAGATTCATCAAATCCCTGTTCAGATTCCAAAAAAATCTCAGAAACAGGGCCATTCCTTTTTAAAGCGGAATCAATTAAAGATGGAATGCGATGAATATTCAAAGTTCCAAAAACCAAATTCACATAAGGGGCGCGTTTTAGAATTGTTTCACTGCTGATCTGCCCAATACAACCGCCCACACCAATAACAAGATTTGGGTTTTTAACCTTGTATTTTTTTATTCGCCCTAACTTGCTGAAGACCTTTTGTTCCGCTTTTTCCCGAATACTGCAGGTATTCAATAAAACAACATCTGCAGAACCCAAATCATCCGTCAAAAAATAATTATGGTCTCCAAGAATTCCAGCCATTTTCTCAGAATCATACTTATTCATCTGGCAACCCCATGTCTGGATGCAGACTTTGCGGGGTGAGCTTTTGTAAGTTTTTTTAAGTTCACGGATAGGCATTTTTGTCTTTTCCAAGTCAAAAAAGATAGGTCAGTGTTTTTTTGTTGGAAGCTCTATTTTAAGCCTATTATTGAAATTTTCAAAGTCTTTTATATAAAGGAATAGACAAGCCAACAGCAGACCTGATAATCATTCAGTAATCGACTCGCTATTCTGCTTGTCTGACTGCAATGGCTTATCAGGGGTAAGTTCTGAATCGTTTCGTTTCCGGTTTGATCGCCATGCCAACCAACCAGCGATAGCTAACGCAAGCCATGCTAAAGTATCAATAACCGCTAAACCGTTAACCTCGATTCCAACTTTCTTAAAGATTCCATCCCAAAACTTCCGACCTGTACCTGCTTTGTATTGATAGGCGTAACCATCTTTGTCCAATGCCCAAAGATAGTCATAGCGATATGCAAAATCGTGAATCAACCCGGGAATAAGTAGCAATCCCGTTGGGGACAATAGTGCCCACAGGGGTCGTGGTATTGAAGCACCATCAAATCTGAACCCTTTAGGAATTATAATTCTTGGCCCATTAGGTAATACATACTCCCAATCCTCAATTAGCTCCCACTCCCTTATAGAGGTTATCCATTTCCATACTCGAATAAAAACAGATTCGTTTTTTGTTTCAATTGCTATTGGCACTAAAACCGGCATTTTCATATTTTTCCTCCTTATTTGGGAAATAGATCAAATCTGCCTATGGTTTTTATGTTTATAGATAATGCTCGGCTTAAACCAATATTAGTTAAGTCGAAAGCATTGATAATCATTTAGAAGGCTCCTCCCCATCAGAGTTATAATAAGAGACCCAACATCTCACTATTATTAACCTTAGGAAAGGGAGGAAGCCATGAAGTTTTATGCAGAAATAGATTTGCATTCCAATAATAATTATACCGGAATCAGGGATGAAAAGGGAAGGGTTGTTTTTCAAAAAAAGAATCCCAATATGCCTTGAACCGGATGGGTGACCCCTTTTTTCTTTTCTTTTGGGGAAGTTTATCTTTTTGAATCATTTGGGTGGCCATGGACAAGCGTCCTTTGCTTGTCCGTGTTTGTTTAGACTTTAGACACGGACAAACAAGTTTGTCCATGCCACCCCCAATTCCATACCGGTGTTGTTTGCTAAATCGAGAAACTATCTTTTCACAATAAAGCGTAAAATCGTAGGCTGCCTTGTAGATGGGGAGATGTTCATAATGGGCCATTCAAAAAAATTTCGACAGAGGATATATCCTCTGTACTCCTTTTTTTAGCAATCAAATAATTCAAATAATCAAAGGATCAATATCCGGAACGCACTGCCCGCACTCCTTCGTAGCTGCAGAGCGCACGAAGGTACTAGTCTTTAGTCCCGTAATTATATAGACAATAATATATTTTATGATAGACAGTTGGCATTGATAACAAAACAGGAGGGATATTATGCCAGCAGCGCGTGAATTAAATATTTCTAAAACAGATTTATTAAAACTAAAAAAGATGCAAAGATCAGGTATTACAGAGCAGCGCCAAGTTCAACGAGTATCTATATAGATTTATTGATTCTTGGAATGAAAGATCTCTTCCTTTCAAATGGGTAAAAACATCGGATGAAATCTTAGCAAAAGCTATTAGATAGTTAATCGGGGGACAGTAGACTATATGCCGTAAACTTGGGAAGTAAAACCTACTATGAGTAAAAGTAAAAAGAAAAGATATAAAACGTCTTCCTTGGTTCTCCAAGAGACAATAGCAAGGACAATTCTTTTAATCAGAGGGAAAAAAGTATTGCTGGATAGAGATTTGGCGGAACTCTATGGAGTGGAAACAAGAGTTTTAAATCAAGCTGTAAGACGAGATATTGACCGTTTTCCTGCTGATTTTATGCTTCAATTATCAAAAGAGGAAATGGAAATTTGGAAATCACAAATTGTGATATCCAATAAAGAAAAAAAGGGTCTGAGAAAAAGACCATACGCATTTACGCAAGAAGGCGTGGCAACATAATTTATCTTGTTGCGTTAATGAGCGTTAGTATAGATAATAAAAAACCTATGAAACAGACTGTCCCGGAATGGCTGAAGCCGTTTGAACGAAAATTTGTTGACCCGGATTTTAAAATCTCGGACGCCGCGTCTATTAAACCTTTTGTAGATAAACTCCTCGATAGGAAGGTAAATTCCGTGCAAGACATTGTTGCGTGGCTTAAAAATTACTCCGAACTTGAGGGCGTAATTGATGAAGATTACAACGGCCGGTATGTGGCCATGACCTGCGATACTAAAGACAAGGGAAAAGAGGAGGCTTATCTCTATTTTGTGCGTGAAATTCAGCCGAAACTTACCGAATGGAGCCATGCTTTAAATAAAAAGTATTATGAACTTGAATCACGAAACCAGCTTGATAGCCGGGAATACGGTCAGCTTAACCGCATCATCAGCACCCAAATAGAACTTTACGAAGAAAAGAACATTCCCCTGGACGTCAAACTTTCTGAGATGTCCCAGAAATATCAATCTATCACCGGTGCGTGGACAGTTGAGTTTGATGGAAAAAAACAGACCATGCCGCAAATGATGCGTTACCTTTATAAGACAAATCGCGCTTTACGCGAAGGAGCCTGGTTTGCTTCCGCCTCTCGAAGGTTAATGGACGTAAACACTCTTGAGGAACTGTTTGATAATATGCTGAAGGTCAGGCATGAATACGCGCAAAACCTTGGACTCAAAGATTATCGGGAATACTGTTTCAAAAGCAAACTGCGGGATTACACTCCGGAAGAATGTTTTGAATTTCACGACTCAATAGAAAAAGCTGTCGTTCCATTAGTAAAAAAAATATTTGAAAAGCGGCGGGAAAAAATGAATCTCAGTAAACTGCGTCCATGGGATACTGCCGTCGATCCTCTCGGCAGGCCTCCGCTGGAACCTTTTAAAGAAGTTAATGAACTACAAGATGGCGTTGAATCAATTTTCAAAAAAATAAATCAGCGGTTAGGCGAAAAATTTAAGTCTATCCGATACATGATGGATTTAGACAGTCGGGACGGTAAGGCGCCCGGCGGATACCAGACGACTTTTGAAGAACAGCGCATACCCTGTATCTTTGCCAATTCCGCTGGAGTTCACGCGGATATCACGACACTTTTGCATGAAGGAGGACACGCCTTTCACACCCTGACCTGCCGCAATCAACCTATGGTCTGGTATCGACATTCTTCAATGGAATTTGCAGAAGTTGCCAGCATGACTCAGGAACTTTTCGGAAACCCGTACCTCGATGTTTTTTATAAAGAAGAAGATCAGGTTAAGCGCGCGCAATTAGAACAGCTTGAGAGGGTTGTGGACATATTTCCATGGGTTGCCACGGTGGATGCTTTTCAACACTGGATTTATACTAATCCAAATCATACCAAAGAAGAACGCGGTAAAAAATGGCTGGAAATTTCCCAACGTTTTGAAGTGGGATTGAACTGGCAGGGGCTTAACCAGGATATTAAAAAATACGCGTGGCATAAGCAGTTGCATATTTTTGAAGTACCTTTTTATTACATCGAATATGCCATTGCTCAACTTGGGGCATTGCAGCTTTACTCAGTGTATAAAAAAGATCCGGATCAAGCAGTGAAGCAATATTTAAACGCCCTCTCACTCGGCGGAAGCCGATCACCACAGGAATTATTCAAAGCCGCTAATATTAAATTCGATTTTTCACTTGGCACACTCACCGAATTAATGGGCACAATCGAAGAAGAAATAGAAAAACTCTAAGGGCAAGGGTCAGTGATCAGGGGTCACCCACCCATTAGAAGGAAGGTTGTCAAGGACAAACATCTCCCCATCGCAAAACATGCTTTTTTTTTGCGTTTTAAGAAAGCATAAATCCAGCCTGAATATTTATGCCCTTATAATTGATATCTTAAAATGGTTGTTAGGGTATTCCTTACAACCTTCAACCGCACCCGCAATTTCTTTTTTTTGGTAACGAATTCTATGATCCGTTCCAGTCACC
>CBDUII010000079.1:0-8886 GCA_965367285.1 uncultured bacterium | reverse complement strand
AAAACCAAAGTCGAGTAAACCGAAAAAGCCGATTACCGAAAAGGTTAAAGACCAGAGGCCGAAATCATCGCGGCCTACTGTATTGATGATAAAAGGCGTCAGGAAAAACCAGACAAGGAGAGAAACCGCAAAACGAATATAACTCGTGATAGTGTTAAGGACAACCTGTGCTGTTCTTGTATTCACTTTAATAAACCAGTTTCAGAGCTTTCTTTTTTTGTGCTGTTTCAAAAAGCGCCACGCTGATTCCGGAGACTATGGCGAAATTATAAGTAACAGGTGTAATGCGAAGCGCCCACTCAAAAAATCCGCTGACATGCAGTGCGCAAAAACCCAAAAAGAATCCGAACAGAAGCAGACCTTCCAGGGAACGAGATCGCCAAAAGCCCCTTAAGGCAAGCAGGGCAAACCGCGTAATAATGATTACAAATACGGCTAAACCGGGGTAACCCATTTCCGCCGCGGTCAGAAGGTAAATATGGTGCGCTACCCCGGCCTGTTCCTCGTTCTTCATAACCTGAATATGTTCGTTATACGCTGGAGTAACGGTTAAAACATGAGAGAAGTTATTCAGACCCACCCCGAAAGGATTGTCACGCGCCATTTTGCGAGCCGCAATGTTAAATTCATCTCGCGCCTCCTCACTGGACTTAGGAGCGTGTTTCATTCTGTAGATGATCGTATCGGCCGCTTTTATACCGCCGGCAGCAATTGCCAGTAAAAGAATCACTGAGATCGCGGCAACCCTGACTGATTTGGCGCGGAAATTGGCCATAACAAGGGTTCCCAGCAGGCCGCCTGCTGCCAATGCCTGGCCTGCCCTGGAAGATGTTGCCACCACGGTAAAAACCATTCCCAGCGCTGACCCGATGGAAAGAACCGCCTGCCATTTTTTTAAATGTTTGTCCGCAAGTCCCCATGCAAGCAAAACCGGCATAATTAAATTCAGGTAAAGAGGGATTGTGTTCGAGTGGTCAAACGGACCGTAAATGCGATAGAGTCCATCTACATATTTTTGTTTCAAGGCAATTATAGTTATTAATACCCCTATGCAAACCATAGCGTACCGGATGTATTTTAGGTTCACGCTGGTTCTCAAGGTATTCACGATGCACCAGAAAATCAAATAAACTTTTATAAGTTTAAACAGGGTAAAGGCAGCCAATATTTTTATAGGAGCGGCAAGGGTGGAAACGATAGCAAGCATAAGAAATAAAAACATCCAGAATGAATTGAAAGGAAGCCAGTTGAGTTTTCCCGGAAATCGAAGGATAAGAAAAATTACAAGAGACAGGGCAATCAGATCGCTGAGGTTTACCTCAAATCCTCTGTCAGGGCCCCGGTAAGTTTCCATGGATAAAAAATTAATATTCGCCAGATCTCCAAGGATTGTGGAAAAAACCAATGCAACGAACAACCATCCTCTTGCTTTTTTAAAGAACAGGGCGGCATAGATCATTAACGGGACGCCTAAAATGAACGTTACTGAAAAAACCAGGTATTTCATCGCTAAACCATTTGTTTAATAAATTCCTTGTTAATGCGTCTGCCGTCTCTCAAAACCGTTTTAACGGTTTAATTAAACTTATTCCAAAGCGCTAAAAACCGTCCGCTTTCCTTCTCCCACCTCGAAACTTTTGTATCCGTAAGCCCGAGCAAAACCGGCAGCGTCATAAAAAGATTTTCTCTTGGATACTTCCACGAAAATTTACCTGTCTGCATGTTTCTAAAAATATTGCGCGGCCATTTATCAGGTCTGTTTTCTTCCCATTCGCGTAATCCATTCCAGTTTGTATATTCCGTCAGAGAAGAAAAGTTGTTTCCGGTGCGCTTAAGTTCGACATGCAAAAATACCGACCCCCAAAGCTGAGCTATTTTTTTGATCTCGGCTTTACGGGGTGGGGTATATGGGAGTTTATCCGGACGAAACTTGAAATCCAGTGAGCTTTTGTAAAGCGATTCAAGTTTGAAATCTTTCACATCAGGTGTTTTTTCCACAAGACGAATAAACCGGCCATAACGTCCTCTGTACTGACTTTCATAACAGTGATAAAGGATCATAAGAGCGTCTCCAAGTGAAAGAATACATTTATAGTAATTGCGTCTTACAAAATCGGCATCCACCATCGGTTCTACTCCGCGCACCACACGCATGGCCCATAAGATCCCTGTGCCTCGATTCAGCAATAACCGGGTGGCTTCTATTGGGGGTAATGGCTCTTTTAGTCTTTCCGGAGCATGGATCCTCAAGACATCTGGCGAACCTGCCAAAACAATATGGCCATTCAGCAGGTCATACCACATAAGCCATTGCGGCCAGTGCTTAATATCGTAAATAGTTAACGGTCTGCTGAAATCCACATGAATTTTAATTTCTTCTTCGTATTTTTTGCTGATTTCAGATAGTGATTCCCGCGAGAGGTGGCATTTGTTTTTTACTACCAGGGAAAAATCGATATCATTGTATGGTTTTTCCTGCCCATCGATTGTCACAAATCCTCCTTCTCCCCGTCCGTATCCACCGCCAAGCAATAGGGCGACAAGGTTATTGCCGAGAGCTTTTTTAATATCCTGCGCGATTCGCTCCAATATCCCATGCAGCCATTTGTTGAACTTTTTGGAAGCATGCGTTGCATAAGTGGTATTCATTTGCTTTTTTCCCTGAATGCGGATTGAAAACCGGCGCGCCGCCCAAGAAGCTGTGCCATTCGTAGAACCGGTGAATAGAAAAAAGCCCCGGGCAAGCCTTTCTGTAAAGAGTATTGCCAATCGCTCAATACCTGGCGAATATAAGGCAGCAGAGAATATCGGAGCAAGGTACGATCCCATGGGGTCCAATCGAAGATATCGGCTTCCGCCCCGCCTTCTCCATAGTGGCGTCTGTAAAATTGTGTTAACAAGTAATTGTGTGAATGCATGACCACTGAATTTGGAACATAGCAAATTGAGTAGCCGTTCTTTTTTGCGCGCCATGTCCATTCGATATCCTCGGAATATCTTATATTTTCGTTAAATTTCATCTTTTCCCAGACTGAGCGTCGAATAGAAGAAGACGCCATGGAAAAACAATGTTGCCAATGTTTTTGTCGGGAACCGTCTCCATAAGTATCTTCCGTATCTTTTGAGAATAGTGGTTGGCAGTCGGGCCGGGGGACCTGGCGGCTGAACACGGCTGCTGCATTATCCTGCTTGAATCCCTCCATGAGGTTTCCGAGCCAGGATTTATTGAGAGGGGCGCAGTCAGAATTCAAAAACACGACAAATTCTCCGGATGATTTCTCCATCCCCTGGTTAAGCACGCGTCCTGGAATGTATGCACCTTCCGGAATATTGAAAACCCGGCTCGTGTATTTCCTGATTTCTTCCAGTGTGCCGTCTGTTGACTCATTGTCAAAGACGATAAGTTCAAAGGGTCTGTCCTGTTCATATAATTTTGAGAGGGTGTCCGCGATTATGGGCATATCATTATGTGAACGCATTATAATGCAGGGTTTCATACTTGTTATTCGTCATTTTGTGAACCACAAAGAACACAGCGCGGCAAAGCCGCAATCAAATGGAGCTGCCGCTCCGGTAAGCAAAAAAAACTTTGCAAAAAAAACGAAATGTTGTAAATTAGGCCTTCGGCAACTTTTCTAATGCTCAAATATGTCAATCGATTGCAATGCAGTTGTCCATCCCCTGGATTCCCGCATGCTTTTAGCGGGAATCTATAAACATTGAAATTCCTATACATCAAGTTAGTAACTTAATGACCAAAACCATTTCCCGTTTGTTTCAGTCATTGTAGTTTTGGTTATTGAGATTTATTTGTAATTTGGTGTTTGATATTTCTCCACAGCCTTATAATCCGATACCTCATGTAACATTAAACTGTAAAGATCGTCCAAACGGCGCGGTAGTGGATCGGGCCGTATATTGCTCAAAAACATTGCAACAGAATCTTTATGAAGCGGATCAAATCCGTGCATCCCGGCCAGCCTTGTTTCTCCCATAAAACTTGGACAGAGTAAGACGCCGGGATTCATCAGGAAAAAGAGATCCCCATATTCCTTCTTTGGAAAGTTGCAGCCGTACTCTGTTAATTTTTCTTCCGAAAGTATTTGACCTTTTGGTTCGGACGTTAATGTATCCGTGATCTTTTTCTTAGCTGAATCGTTTAGAAACCAAAACCTTGCTATTGTGGAGTCGTACATAGCAGCATAGTCTTTTCCAAAAGTCAGCCCAAGCCTGTTAATTCGAGCAATCAGATCACAGGTTTCCATAGTGTCCGTCATGCCGTGATCCGTAAAAATGAAAAGGTTAAAGGTTTCATATCTTTTTCGGGCAAGGGAGATAATCTCTCTGAGCTTTGCGTCATACCACTGGATTTTTCTGTCAACGGACGGAGCATGGGTACCGTCAGCATGAAGGATAGCGTCCATGGCCGCCAGATATAAATACGCAAAAGTAACTTTTCCTTTCTCAATTGCCGCCTTAACAGATCCGAGGTTTTCTTCCTCTTTTAATCGCCAGTCAGACAGGTAAAAAGGAATTTTATTTTCGCGGAGATAATCGAAAATCGTTGGAACCCCGTAATTTATGCCCCCTCGCTGGTATAGATCCCTTTTTTCGGTATAATCGAAAAGGGAAATATAATTAAAGGGCATATTGTAAATCTGAAAATAGCCGGTGTATCCGTAAAGCCGCTTTATAATACGGCTCATAACCCGGCGCACTCTGCCCCTCCTGGTTACAAATTTTGGCAGGATATTCAAATACCTGCACAAACCGAAAGGAGATTTCTTCGGGTTATAAGCAAAAAAGGAAAAATGACCGTGTTCAAATGGCATCTTCCCTGTGAGAATGGTCGGGTCGCACGTGGAACTGTAACCAAAAACTGTCCCAAGCGGCTTTTTCGTGATAAGTATGTCATCAAGAAACTGATGCTGTTTTAATATCTCCCAGCCAAAAGCGTCAATAAAAACAAACAAAGAAAGTTTTTTCATTTCATTATCCCTTCATAGACAAAAATAATCACGTATGAAAAAGCAGCCATGGAATGGCGATACAGTAATAGCCCGGTGCTTTAGCGAATAGCCCAGCGTTTTAGCACTTGGTATTGGATTGTTTTTTGTTGAAGCCCTGTAAAGGGCCTTTAGTCACCCTTGAAGGAATTAATCGCTTCTTCTTTTGTATTGAAAACATCGACTATTCTGTGCATTCGCACCAGTTCAAAAAGAGCTCGGACCGGTTTTGTCATCCCGCAAAGAACCAGTTCACCGTCATTCGAATTCACTGTCCGCAAAGACGAGAGGATAGCGCCAAGACCCGAGCTGTCCACAAAATCCAATTTGCTGATTTCCAGAACAACTTTCCGTTTCCCTTCTATAACCGGCCTGATCTCGCTCTTGAATACCGTGGCGTTGCCAGCATCAAGACTCTCGACATTCAATGCGACAACGGTAATTTTTCCAGTATTCTCTACATTAAACATCATTTTTCTTTCCTCCTTTAAGTTTTTTGATCATTAAAACGCATGTTTTTCCTTTTTTATCACAGGAATAGCTAATCTCATCAACGCATTGGTGGATAATGAAAATCCCGTAGCCGCTGTCCTTCGACCCGTCAAAAGAAGGCGCGGGAACAATATCCGGGTCAAAAGGTTCCCCTGCATGATAGAGCCGGATAGCTATCTTATTGTGGAAAAGTTTTAATTCTATCTGAATTCTATTTTTCGCCTGTCTCTTGCAGGCATGTTTAATGATATTAACTACGGCCTCATTTACCGCAATGATAATCTTCTGAATGTCATCTTCGTCTATCAATTGGCTATCAATTTCGCCGCAAAAACTCTTCATGAATTCGCGTACCTTTGCGAGATTATGAAAATCGCCTGGAATATCTATTTCCCTGCTCGAAATGGGAGCATCACTGTCATTGGCCTCTATTTTCACTGCCACACATGTCAAATCATCTGCAAAGAATTTTGAGCCTGTAAATTCCATTACAGACGTTTTAATTCTTTCCAGTAACGCATTAGGGGCTAAATGATGATTTGAACAAATTAAGTTTGTCAGCCGCGTTTCACCAAAAAACTCTTTTGAATCGTTTCTGGCTTCTGTCACACCATCCGAATAGATGCAAATAATATCTCCGGGTTCTAAGGGAAAGGAGGCCTGCTTGAAAGTCTCCATTTTATTAAATCCGATGGGCATATTCTCTCCTTGAAGCAATTTACATTTCTGCGTGCGGGCTATGAAATGAATAGTTCTTGTATGGCCGCAATTAACGAAAGAAAACCTATTTTTTTCCAAATCGAACCTGATAAAACAGGAGGTAAAAAAATTTTCAAGCTTTATCAGACTGTCAGTTATCCAGTGATGAACCAGGGAAACTATCTCTTCCGGCTCCGGCAGTTTTTTACCCTGATAGGTTGAAATTAACTTGCTTATAGCGCGCAGGAACTGGCTTTTGACTGCCGCTCCCAAAAGGGCCGCCGGAACCCCCTTTCCCATGACGTCCCCGACTATTAAATCAAAACAATGATCGTTTTGTTTAAAAAAGTCGTAAAAATCACCGTCTATACCTTGAGAGGGAACAGAAAACGCCGACATCTTCGCGCCCTTTATATCCTCTAAAGGCTGTCCCATTAAGAGAGTTTGCTGAATTTTTGAACCAATATTTACCTCCTGCTCACGCGACTGCGCGAGGTTTTTATTTAGCTCGATTAATTCTGTGTTCTGTTTTTTGGTCAATTCCTGTAAACGCCTGTTTTCCATAAGCGTTTCAAAATACCCCACAGCCTGTTTTACAATAGAAAGCAGCTCATTTTCATCGCAGGGTTTTGTCAAAAACCGGTAAACAGAGCCGCGGTTAATCGCTTTGATGGCGGTATTTGTGTCCGCATTTCCGGTCACAAGTATTCTAATGGTATCCGGCGAAAAATCTTTTACTTTTTCCAAAAAGCTTATTCCATCCATAATCGGCATACGCTGATCAGAAAGCACCAGCGCATAAGAATCTTTACTTAATAATTGAAGCGCCTCTTCGGGAGAAGTTGTCGTTGCTATGTCATACCTTTCCTTGCGCATCAATCTTTTAAAACCCTCAAGGACATTCACCTCATCGTCCACAAACATTATCCTGGAACAATCCATACTTGCTGTAAAAATAGGCAGGATACACAAAAAGGAAGTTTTTCCTTTTGAAATTATTTCGCCAAAAAAAAAATCAATTTTAAAATTTTTAGATTAGATATGGTTCGAGCAGGATTAGATTCATGTATTTCGTTTTGTCCTAAAGACTGAAAATCCTTTAAAACTGAGAGCTTTTGTTTAAATACAGATTTCCAATAATTAGAACTAAATTTTGAGTTAAGCATCATATCTATTTAATGGTCATATTAAGCAAAAGTGATAGCAATGGATTGATGTTTGACGACCTGAATGAAGTTGATTACTACCCCATAAATTCCTATGGAATTATCGGGGACCTGCATACGATTGCTCTTATAAGCCCAGAAGGAGGCATCCATTGGGCTTGTTTTCCTTTCTTTGATTCGCCGAGTTTGTTCGCCAAAATACTGGATTATAAAAAAGGAGGTAGTTTTCGATTATCTCCCTGCCGGTTCGATGAAACGCAAATGAATTATTTGGGCTCCACAAACATTCTTCAAACCACTTTTCTCAGCCGGGAATCTAAATTAATCCTTACGGATTTTATGCCTATAGGCCTTTTGGATGGAAGGAAAGAAGAGCCCCAGGCGGTTTATATCTGCCGCGAACTCCACTGCATATATGGATCTGACGTGGAGATTGATATTTTCTTTGACCCGGCTCCCGATTATGCCCGTTCAAGAACGACACTGCATTGTGAAGCAAAGAAAGTATGGAGCGAGGATTTGCCTTTGCGGTTGTGCTTGAGCGCCTCCGCAGCGTGGACAAAAGACGCGCGCCATGGACGATTAACCCTTTCCCGCGGAGATCGAGTACAGGTAGTATTTTGCTTTGGTAAGTTCCGTTCATCCCTGAAACCAGCCGATTTTTATCACGAAGAGTTTCAACGAACCCGGCATTACTGGCAAAACTGGATTAGACGAAGCCTTTATAAAGGCCGCTGGCAGGACAGAGTAGAGCGATCCGCGCTGGTTCTCAAACTAATGACCTTCAGTCCCACAGGCGCTATTATTGCGGCTCCCACTACCTCGCTTCCGGAATCTATTGGTTCTGAAAGGAATTGGGATTATCGCTTCAGTTGGTTACGGGATTCGGCCTTAACCCTAAACGCTCTGTTTCTTTTAGGTTATCACGAAGAAGCAAAAAACTATATGAATTGGATTTCAAACGTAGTCTGCGGACATACAAATGAAATTCAAATTCTTTATCCTATAGGGGATCGCGACACCACACCGGAGACATTTCTGAACCATCTTTATGGTTACAAAGGTTCCCAACCTGTTCGGATAGGCAATGCCGCTGTCCGGCAAGTTCAAATTGATGTATATGGGGAGGTTCTGGACTTTTTTTACCTCTACTGTGTATATGGAGAGCCTATAAAAAGAGACCTCTGGCGCTACGCCGGAATGCTGGCCGATAAGATATGCCAAAAATGGCACACACGTGACGCAGGTATATGGGAAATGCGGGACAGTAAAAAGCATTTTACTTTCTCAAAACTTATGTGTTGGGTAGGGCTAGATCGCGCCATTCGTATGGCTGAGGAATTCGGATTTCCCGGAAACCTGTCCCGGTGGAAAACCGTAAAAAAAGAGGTGGCTGACTGTATCACTACTTCATGTGTAGATCCGGCTCGCCGGGAGTTTGTTCAAAGCGCTGAAACCATGGAACATGACGCCAGCAATCTCTGAATATCACATTTATCTTATCTGACTTTCACGGCAGAAAA
>CBDUII010000078.1:0-8902 GCA_965367285.1 uncultured bacterium | reverse complement strand
AGCTCATCTGGATGAAGGAAACAAAGATGGCAGTGATTGTGAGTGAGGAACAAGGTGAGGTCGATAAGTTTAAAAAATGGGGGTTTGATATTACGCCGCACAGGCGACTTATGAAAAAGGGCTTTGAGCTTTCCGATGGAACGCGAATTGATGTCGATTCTGCTTTTAAAAAAGAGGAACACCCATTTAGAATCGCGATCGTCTGCGCGATGTGGCTCACCGGATTTGATGTGCCGAGTTTGGCAAACTTATATTTGGACAAACCGCTCAAAGCCCATACGCTTATGCAGGCGATTGCCCGTGCGAACCGGGTCAATGGTGATAAAAATAATGGTCTCATCGTTGATTATTGCGGCATCCTCAAGAATTTACGCAAAGCACTCGCTGCCTTTACCGGTACAGGCGACACCGGCAGGCCTGGCGGAATAGGGCCTGATGGATTGAACCCAACCAGGACCAAAGAAGAATTACTTGAAGAATTAAAACAAACTATTTGTCTAATAAGCAATTTTCTCAATGAACGAAAAGCGTCACTTGACGCGATTATCAGCTCAAGCGGATTTGAGAGAAACAAGGCAATTGTCGCGGCCAAAGAAGCAGTGAATGAAAATGATGAAACCAGAAGGAAATTCGAGGTCATGTGCCGCGAAGTATTTATAAAATTCAAAGCATGTCTTACAATCCCCGGAGTGAATACTTATCGCAATCCATACAACGCGACAAATATCATTTACAAAAGTCTGCAAAAAGATATAGATAAGGCGGATATCAACGATATTATTAAACAACTGCATGAAGTTATTGATGATTCGATTACCGTTACATCCGACAGAGGCAAAGAACCTAATAAACCATATGATATCAGTAAGATTGATTTCAAGCGATTGCGAGCAGAATTTGAGCACGCGAAAACTAAAAATACCACAGTGCAAAGCCTTAAAAGCGTGATTGAGAAAAAGCTGGAACGGCTTATTCAAAGAAATCCTCTCCGGACAGATTTCCACGAGCATTATGAAAAGATCATTGATGAGTACACTAAAGAAAAAGATCGCCAGAACATTGAAACTACCTTTGAAGCTTTATTGAAATTCGTGCAAGAGTTGGATGAGGAAGAAAGCCGCGCAGTACGAGAGGGGGTGGATGAGGAAATTTTGGCTATTTATGATCTTTTGACAAAGCCGGATTTAAAACCCCAGGAAATCCAAAAGATAAAGAATATAGCCAAAGAACTATTAAAAACACTGAAAGGAAAATTAAAGAATTTGTATAAATGGCAAGACAAAGAGCCAACAAGAGATGAAGTAAAAGTTTTAATTAGAAATTTTTTATGGGATGAAACAACCGGTTTGCCCGTGGATTATTATACTCAACACGATGTAGATAAAAAATCGGATGCTGTTTTTTATCATGTCTATCGGGCATATCCAATAGTCCCATCACCATATTACGCTACTGCTGGGAATTAAGCATTGTTATAACCAGATGAGAAAACTAAAAAGTCTGCGGTTATGAAAAGCAAATTGACAAGTTTGTTTATAAGCTTTACAGCCTTACTCTGGAGGGGATTTAAATTGTGGTAAGGTGATTAATAATTCTTAAGAATATAGTCCATATTAAGATTCCAAAATTTTTCAAAAACTTTATTTTCATGATAATATCTTAATATGATTGGAAGGTCGAAAAGAGCAAAGACAAACCTTACGGTTATAAATATTCCCTGGTCTATATTAGAGAGGGTAAAAGGATAATCGGCTATGACAATGCCGAGAGAAAAGGAGACTACAGGTATTATGAAAACAAGGAATATCCACACATTTTTAAAGATGTGGATCAATTATTTGAGAATTTCTATGAAGATATAAGGAGGTTTAGAGATGAAAGTAAAAAACGTAAGGCTTGAAATTAAGAGTGAAAAGGAAGTTTTTAATGAGGCTAAAGATGTTATGAAAAAGCTTTCAAAAGGTATAAAGGTAAAACCCAAATCTGCTATTTCATTCGCATCCCTAAATGTAATGAGAAAGTTTATAACTGATGAACGATTAAGAATATTAAAGACTATTAAAAAGTATCACCCTTCATCTATCTATGAACTTGCAATAATATTGAAAAGGGATACTAAGAATGTCTCTAATGACGTGAATTACCTGAAAGAGATAGGGCTTATAGAGCTAAAGAAAACAAAGGAGGGGCGGGCAAAGTCAACCCCTTCTGTAAACTACGATAAAATTCTCCTTGAAATACCTATTTAATTATTGTGGAGATATTTTGATTCCTAAAGATTGAGGCATTAGATGTCCGTGCAAGCCTATATAACCGTATAGTTGAAGAAACAACACCTTCACTCACCTGCCCTAAAATTGATAAAGGCGTAGTTTTAATTTATGACAATAGCTTCATGCTTTTAATGTAATGACATACTCCCCGACGCAGAGCATCGGGGTATCTAAAACAACTTTATCAATTTTTTCGACGTAGAACGTCGGGGAATTAAACCCACTGTGTGGGATTAACTATTTTTCAGAGGTGGATATTTTTTTAGAACCTTTTTAGAATTCCCAAGTCTAATTGTTAATTATATTTTTACAGTATTGGCATAAAATGCTGATTAAACATTCTATTTAAAAGAGAAAGTTTAATGCCAAAACCAGAAAGACATGTTTTAGTATGTATGAACTCAAGACCGCCGGGACACCAGAGAGGTTCTTGTGGCTCTGTAGGAGCCAATGATGTTTTAGCCAGGTTTCAGCAAGAATTTGAAGCCAAAAATCTTTTCGGGAAAGCCTTAATCAGTGGATCCTCCTGTTTAGGTCCGTGTAGTTCAGGAACCATGGTCGTAGTCTATCCGGATGGCACCTAGTACAAACAAAGTAACCCAGGATGATGTTCCTGAAATAATAGAAAAACACATTATAAGTGGTCAGCCTGTGGACAGTCTTCTTTTGCCTGAAGAAGCATGGTCTTAATATCTATCAAGTATTCTTTTTAACATCCTCTCATATTTAGAAACCTCTTCGTTTCTTCCGTGCTTTCTGCACCCATCTATGTAAATTTTGTACTTTTTCTGTAATGCAGCCAGAGCAAGGTCAACCTGCTCTCTGCCAAGTTCTCCTGTCTCAAGCAATTTGCAAATTGCCTTAATCCTGAAGCGGTCCGGCATGGGTATTTTTTGCGATAATTGATCCGGTCTCCCTCCATCCTTTACAGTTAATTCTTCATCTAACAAATGCACAGGATATTTAGACGTAATTCTCAACCACATATCGTAATCCTCACATGCCGGCAGACTTTCGTCAAACAAACCAACGTCATCAAATAAAGATTTTCTAACCATAACGGTAGATATGCTTATGGAGCACATTTCCAGGCTTTTTTCAAATAAATTCCCGGCACATTTCCTGTGTTTTTTTTTCTGGTTCAGAATCTTTCCCCGGCGATACCATAACTCCTGTGTATGAGAAATAATACTGGAAGTGCTTTTCATGAACTTCAGTTGTTTTTCAAGTTTCTTTTCTTTCCAGCAATCATCAGAATCCAGAAATGCCATTAAATATCCCCTTGATTCTACTATGCCTTTGTTTCTTGCAGCGCTAACCCCCCTGTTTCCCTGGTAAAAATAACGAATACGTTCATCAGAAAAAGATTGAATTAGTTCTTTTGTTCCATCATCAGAACCGTCATCTACAATTAGAAGTTCAAAATTTTCTAAAGATTGTTTTAAAACCGACTTAACTGCCTTCTCAAGAAATGAATACCTATTATAGGTAGGAATGATAACGCTGATCATGATTTTCGCACAACCGGGGCAATTTGCCGTCCTATTAATTAAATGATACTATAGCCTATATTATGGATAAGATTACCCTTAAATACGGCAAAATCAGTGTATCATTTAGTTTAAAAAATGAACATTACGAAATTCTTCAACCCGCTAAAATCGAACCGGTATCTGACCCTGAACAGTATTTAGCGGATGTAATTGATAAACCTTTGAACTGTCCTCCGCTTGATCAAATTTTTTTCGCGGATGACCGAATATTAATTATTGTTTCAGACATTACACGCTATACGGGAGCAGAATTTTTTTTACCCATCCTGCTCCAACGATTAAATAAAGTCGGCATCCTTGACGCCCGGATTTCCATTCTTTTTGCTCTTGGGATTCATAGAGGGCTAACAGATCGGGAAAGAAAAGCTATCGTTGGAGAGAAAGTTGCTCAAAGAGTAGCGATGTTTGATCACGATCCTGATAATAGCGATCAAATGGAATACATAGGTGAAACTTACAGGGGCACTCCTCTTTTGATAAACCGACATGTGTTGAAAGCGGATGGGCTTATTCTTACAGGAAGCATTACTTTTCATTATTTAGCCGGTTTTGGAGGGGGTGGAAAAGCTTTATTGCCAGGTGTCTCTGGAAGGGAATCATGTACGGCATTTCATAAATTAATTTTTAAGTCGGATTACGGGCTGCAACATAAAACCTTTGCCGGCCAAATGGAAAATAACCCCATGCATGGGGATATTATGGATGCGGTTAACAAACTCTCTCCGGATTTTTTTATTAATACCATTACTAACTCTTCAGGTGAAATCATTCATGCCGTAGCCGGTGAATTAAAAGAGGCACATAACAAAGGGTGCAATTTTTTTATGAATTATTATGGCGCGCATATCAGAGAAAAGGCAGGCCTTGTGGTTGTCTCCTGCGGCGGGTATCCGAAAGATATAAATTTCATTCAGGCCCACAAGTCTATTGAACACGCGTTTCAGGCTGTTAAAGAAGACGGAGTGATGATTGTTTTAGCTGAATGTGCTGAGGGGTTTGGAAACCAGACTTTCCTGGACTGGTTTCAGCATACGGACAAAGAAAGTTTTTTACAAAATCTTCACACGTCATTTGAGGTTAATGGGCAAACCGCTTTTTCAACATATATGAAGGCTAAAGCAGTCAAAATAATACTAGTTTCGTCTTTAAGAAAAGAAGACATCACTAAAATGAATCTAACGCCGGCTGCCAATATTCAAGAAGCTTTATCTATAAGTGAAGGTTTATTGGATAAAAACGATTTTGTATATATTATCCCTGATGGCGCCCATACACTTCCGGTATATAAGGAGAAGCAGGGGGGGTCCTAAATCCGAGTACCGGATTTCGAATTTCTACCCTCGTGTTTTAATCTTATTGAATTAAGCGCTTGTATATGCCGAGACCGGCTATAAGGAATACTGCGGAAAGAAGCATAAGAAAAGTGGGTATAGAGGAAATTTCGGAATTTTTTATGACAACGAAAGTAATAAAAAGATAACCGTAAAGAAAAGTATAGGATAAAACCGCAATAATAATAAGTCTCCATTTTCTATAAATAGATAATAACCCTAACGCGATACATACAGATACAACAACGGGATGGCTTAACAGTGACAACAAGTCCATGTCCTGTAAAAAACTTTGTATGTCATCCATATTAAAATTATTATAAAATTCTATTATTCTATCTTTCATCTATTTTGATAAACCCCGGCTCAAAATTAGTAATAAAATACCCCTTTATCAGCTTTGTTTTTAATAATTTTTCCGCATAGGACTTTGCCTCTTTTCTGGTTTTAAATTCTCCCACACGAATCCGATACCATGCGGATTTTTCACCGGTTTTAGTATAATAAGTCGTTTCGCCTTTCATAGACAAGTCGTTAATAACATTTTCGGCTTTCTGCAACGTTTTAAACGCCGCTACTTGAATGGAATAAGGAAGCTTTGATTCGTATATGGTATATTGCGGATTTATATTTAAAAGGTTTAAAGAAGGTTTTACATTTTTTTTACCCTGCAATACCACTATAATCACTAACAAAACTGCTGCTAAACTTAGACTGGAGAAAACTATAAAAGGACGTTTTTTAATCAGGCTTGCGTCAAAAAATCTAAATGTTTGGAATTTCAGAACACTGGTTTTTAAAGAAATTTTGCTTGCCCTGATTATATCAAGTATTTTTTGAAACAGGCTGGACATTATTTCTTTAATAAGTTCTTTTTGGGTAGAAAATACATCTTCTTTTTCCAACCTACTTTTTAAAACGCGCTCTTCAAGTTGTTTTCTTGATTTTTCAGGCATTCCTTCATAAATTCTATACATTTTTCGCGAAAGATCATCTGCTTGACCTTTCTTTTTCCGGTTGAGTATCAGTTTTATTATTGTTTCTGTTACAGCCTCACTCCTGTTTGAATACTCGGAATAAGCCGTTAAGTAAACTTCAGCGGCGAAATCATCCTCTCTTTGCAATTCAACCAGTTTTAAAACAAGAAAATCTACTGTTTTCTCCTTTGATAAAGTGTTTAATTTAATTGCTTTAGCAAATATTTCTTGCGAATAAAAATCAAAGATATTATTTTTGATATAATATTTAGAAAGTATTTCTATTACCTTCCGGTTGTCCAGGGAATGTTTAAATATATGAAAGCAAATTTTAAGTTCATTTTTAGAAAAATTTTCTTTTTCAGTGTATATGTCAAGCAATATATTTTGAAGGCTGCTGTCTCCAGGATGTCGCAAAATTGTTTCTTCATATACTTCCTGAGCTGCCCTGGATCTGGCGTGTAAACCTAAAAAGAGTTTTGAATATTCTTGATATATCTGTTTTAATAATTTTTCAGTGGTGGTCGGGAAAAAATAAAATGAATAGGTAAACTGCAAAAGCCTTTCAAACCGTTTCACGGCTTCCCTTGAATTAAGGGACAGATCATATTTCCCCGCTCTAATCAGAAAACCGTTAAACCTTAATTTTCCGGCATAACTCAGAACAACAGAGGGGATTAAAAGAGACAACATTGCTATGATAAGCCATAAGAAGGAGTTATATCTTTCCCCACCCATTTGCTCATATAAAATATACATCGAAGTATAACTTGCAATAAGAAAAGCAAAGAAAGCTAAGGCCAGTCTGGCAGTTACATATTTTAAAAAGTTTGCAACCATTTTTTTAGTGCGCTACCTCTAATTTATTTATCCGATTCGTCTTCAAATTCCAAAAATAGTTGATCAAGTAAAGTTCCCTTTATTAAAGCTACTTGAATTTTTTCAGTAGAGGTTTGATTTTCAAATACAACATATCCGGTTTTCGGATCAACTTCCACGAATTCTATATTATCCGGAACAGGGAAATCCTTGACCGGCTCATCTTTCATTGCCTCTTTCATGAAGTTCACCCAGATCGGGATTCCCCCCAGGCTGCCGGTGATTCTAACTCCTTGATTGTTTTGCATTGGCGACGCGTCATCATATCCCACCCAGACGGAAGTTGAAAGAGTGGGCGTAAAACCTGTAAACCAGGCATCTTTAAAGTCGTTGGTAGTTCCTGTTTTACCGGCTGCCGGGCGATTAAATCCCATTCTCCTAATCCTTCTCGCAGTACCTTCATTTACAACCCCTTTCATCATATCCACCATTAAATATATCAGTTTAGGATCAAAAACCTGCTCATATGCGGGAAATTTATCTTCCAGGACATTGCCGCGAGAATCTTCAATTCTTTTGATAGCAAAAGGCTCGGCGTATACCCCTCCGGAGGCAAAAACAGTGAAGGCGGAAGCCATTTCTAATGGTGAAACTGGTGAAGTCCCGAGAGCAAGGGACATATTTTTTTCCAAATGACTTTTAATTCCAAATTTTTTAGCATTCTCAATGACTGTTTCCACGCCAGTCTGGTCAATAAGCTTAGCTGAAATCACATTAATCGAATCCAAAAGCGCCTTTTTCAGGACAATATTACCGATAAATTTGTTATTAAAATTTATCGGTTCCCAATCCTGCGAACCTCGAATTTTAAAAATTACAGGCTCGTCTTTTACAACTGTTGCGGGCGAATAGTTCAACTTCTGGAGAGTGGTAAAATAGACAAATGGTTTAAACCCTGAACCAGGCTGGCGGTTATTGGAAACAGCGCGGTTATACTGGCTTAAGGAAATATCTTTTCCACCAACCATTACTTGAATGGCCCCTGTCCCAGGAACAACTGCGACTAAAGCTCCCTGCAAGGATTTATGTTTTTCTGCTTTATCGCCTGTGCTGTTCGGCTTTTCACCACGAGCTAATAGTTTATCCAGGTATTCAAGGTGATCACGCGTTACCTTTTGAGCCACTCTTTGTAATCGGGCATCAAGAGTGGTGAATATTTTTAGGCCTCCGTAATATAAAAGTTCCTTACCGTATCTCTTTTCAACATTTTCTATGACATAATTAATAAAATAAGAATTTTGTTTGGAAATTTCGTTTGGCTTTCGAAAAATCATGGGAAACGCAACAGCGGCATCCATTTCTTCTTTTGCTATAAAACCTGCTTTCACCATTCTGGAAAGCACCTTTTTTTGTCTTTCGAAAGCAAGGTTTTCCCGGCGGTATGGATTATATTTGGAAGGATAATTCGGCAGGCCAGCCAGCAGGGCTGCTTCTGCCAGGTTTAACTCATCGGCATGTTTCCCGAAAAAAGTTTGCGCGGCATCTTCTATACCGTAAGCCCCTGCGCCAAAATAAATCTGGTTGCAATAAGCTTCAATAATCTCATCTTTCGTAAAAGAAGATTCGAATTGCAGCGCTACCAGTATTTCGTGAATTTTACGTTTCCAGGTTTTTTTAAAAGAGAAGAAAAGATTTTTTGCTAGCTGTTGCGAAATGGAGCTTCCACCCTGCACTATTTTTCCCGCTTTTAAATTATTATTTATGGCACGTATGATTCCCCTCTTGTTAATCCCTGAATGCTCATAAAACTGGCTGTCTTCCGTATCAATAACAGCCTTGATAACATAAAGGGATATTTTTCTCAATGCACATCTGATTTGTCCACAGAGTATGATACTTATCTTATCACTTATAGTATAAATAACTTTCTGAATACTGATATTATTTTC